>JAYSZC010000742.1:0-8635 GCA_043738235.1 Lewinellaceae bacterium
GAAAGTGCTGTATCGGTCATTAGTTATCAGTGTTGATAATCAAGTATTTGCAAAAAAATTAAACATAAATTCTTTGATAAATGCTTGATTATCAACAATGATAACCGATAACTAATAACGGATAACTACTTAATTAAGGGGTTCAGGCATCCTTATCGACTCGTGCGACACCTTTACAGGCAGCGTTTGGAGCGTATCCGCCGTTTTGGAATTAAGAAAATGTATTGCGGATATGTTTTGTCAGACTAATACGACTTACTAACTTACATCGGAAATCAACACATGGATTTCGCCCTCAATTTGGATCGCGCCGAACATCAATTAGTGGCCGCCCTGGTTCGCCAGGAACGTTGGGCACAACAACATCTGTACGAGCATCATTATGGTAAAATGATGGGTGTTTGTATGCGTTATGCCGGTTCTCGCGACGAAGCGCTCGATTTGTTGCACGAAGGGTTTATCAAAATCTTTCAGAATATCGGTCGATATAAGCCAGGCACTTCTTTACCCGCCTGGATTCGCACCATCATCGTCAATACCTGTATCGACTATTATCGCCGCAATACGCGCCGCCGCACGGAAGATATTGACGTGGCGTATCAATTGTACGACGATGTGCCAGATGCGCTCAGCAACCTTACCGAAAAGGAAATTCTATCGGCTGTGCAGGAGCTTTCACCTGCCTACCGGGCTGTTTTCAACCTGTATGTGGTGGAGGGATATTCGCACAAGGAAATCGGCGAAGCCTTGAATATTACGGAAAGTACCTCCCGCAGCAATTTAGTAAAAGCGCGTATCAAGTTGCAGGAATTTTTTGCCAACCGGCGCATGGAATTTGAGATCAATTCCGACGAAAAACCATAGTAATTGTTCAATATCATTGAAAAAAAGGGGCTTATCGCCATGAAACATACAGCATTCGACGCACAGATCAAATCATCTCTTGAGCAAATGGAGGTTCCATACGAGCCTGCAAGCTGGGATATGTTGCGCCAAAAAATGGATCAGACCATCGTAGAGGAAAATCCCGCTCCCGTCAGCGAAGTGGATAAAGCGGTATTTCACAAACTGCAACACATCGAAATGCCTTACCAACCGGCGCACTGGGATATGTTGGCCGGCCGAATGGCCGATACATTGCGCTTGCGCCGTCGGATATGGATCGGTAAAATCGCCGAAGCAGCTATTTTCCTGCTGCTGCTTATCAACATCGACGGTTTGTTAAACTTGGGAGACAATGAACGCACCCGCCCTGCTACCCGCCCTAAAAGCACCCGGCCACAGGTGGATATTCCTTCCAAAAACCCGCAGCATCGTCAATACGCAGCAGTTGTCGGACAACAGGCAGCAAACTCCGATAATTCGGAAGATGCACTTTTCCTGCAATCACTGGAAAATATGGAAACGGCAATCGTTCCTTTTATGGAAACGAAACAGCCGGAATTTTTTGTGCTTGATCCTGCGCACCAGAACGCGCTTCCAGTATATTCGGGCGATGCACCGGATCAGCAATTAAATGCATTTGAAGTTTTTTCTGCGATTCCCGTTCAGGATGTTCCGATGGTTCGTTATGCCGGCATGTTCAGGACGCCTGTTTTCATGATAAAACCCGCCCGAACTAGTAAGTTGTACGCCGCTACATTTGCCAATTTCAACCACAATATAGTCAAAAGTGCTGGCGACAGCCGCAGTGCCAATGGATACGGTGGTGGTATGGCCGTCGGTTATCGCAGTGGAAAATGGGCCGTTGAAGCAGGCATTGCTTATACGCAAACCAGTTATTCGCCCAAAAAAGAGATTGAAATTTACGCAGGCAACCTGCAAAACGGTTATGTCGGCACTTATGCCAGCAACGTGCATGCCGACATATTTTCCATTCCTGTAAAAGCCACGCGCAAAATGGCACACTTGGGCCGCATTTCCGTACACGCTGTTGCGGGGGTAACCGCTCATGTCAGCGTCCAAAAATCGTATCAGTATAAAACAGTGGAATACGGCACCGGCCCTTCTACACAACCCGTGCCCGGACAAGACTTGCGACCACAACTCACCCGGAAAGGCGCCGGTCTGCTGGAAAAAAACGGCGCCCTGGCGGGCAATTTTTATGCTACCGCCGATGCAGGTGTACGCATTCAAAGACCGGTTGGCAAACGGCTGACCGCATACATTGAACCTGCCTATCACCAGGCACTCGGCAAATCCGGTATCGGCCCTAAGTCAAACAAGATCAATACGTTGTCATTGAATGCGGGGGTGATAGCGTCGTTGTAAAGTTCACCAGTCCTTTTTCACCCTGGAAGGTTTTGTCGCCGGCGATAACTCCCTGTAATCCTGCGCATTGCCTTGTTCTTCCGGCCTAACCAATGCGTCCAGCATCAATTGTGCAGCATCTGGCGTCAGGTTCCGTTTCGGCTGTTCCGCTTTCCGGCCTTGTTGTGCCTGGTCTAAGTAGTTGCGCTTCGGTCTGGGCGCAGGCGGTGGTGGAGGTGGCGGTCTTTTAGGCGGCGGCGGTGGGGGCGGATTTTCTTCGTCCTGTTTTTTCTTTTTGGCAATTTGCAGGTTCTTTTTGGCGTCTGGCCGGTTGGGTTGCTTTTTCAGGCTACTTTCATAGGCTTTGATGGCCTCGGTGTATTTCCCTGCCTGCAAATAAGCATTACCCATATTGTACCAGGCATCTGCTTTTGCGGCGGCATCGGCGCCTGCGTTACCCGCAATTTTAAACAGTTCGGCAGCCTCTTCATATTTGCCCTGCTGAAATGCGGCATTTCCAGCGTTGTAAGAAGCCGCATAACCGGCGGCGGCGTTTTTATATGCTTCTTCCGCTTTGCCGTATTCCTTTTTATCGTACCACTGGTCACCCTGCTGCAATTGCCGGTGCGCAGTTTGGCTGCGGAGTGCAGATGTAAATCCCAGGGACAGGAAAAGAAGTGCCAGTATGTGTTTCATAATTCGGAATTTATGCGTGTTCATCTGGTTTGAAGGTGTACGCTAGGGTACACCGTGAATATCACTATTAAATCTTCTCCTGCCTCTTCCGCCACCACATCACCTGCTCCGTCACCAGTAGCAGCAAAGACGCCAGTAGCAGCCATTGAAAATAGGAAACGTATGCAGTGTATGCTTTTGCTTCCACTGCGCTTTTTTGCAAAGTACCCACGGCATTGGTAAGCGCCTGCAAGGTACCGGCGTCCGTCAGCGAAAGCGCCAAACCGCCCGCAGCTTGTGCGATGTTGCGAAGCAAGGTTTCGTTCGCTTTCGTTTTAATGACTTGTCCGGTAAAATCTCTTTTGTATTCGCCCCTGTTGTTTGGAATCACCGCGCCTGCCGCAGACCCGACGCTGACGGTATGGATAATCATACCATCTGAATATGCTTCTCGGGCACGCTGCAAAGGCAAATCTTCGTGTTGTTCGCCGTCTGAAATCAGGATCAGTGCATGGCCCGATTCCGGGTTGGAAGAAAACAGGCGGGCCGCCAGATCGATCGGCGGCGTAAAATCGGTACCCTGGTCGGTGATATAATCCGGCGTAGCGTTTCTGGCAAACATCACCAGCGCTTCATAATCTGTGGACAATGGCATTTGAGCGTAGGCATCTCCGGCAAAAAAAATCAGCCCGATGCGTTCTCCTTCCAAGGATTCCACCAATTGTTGAATCATCTTTTTGGCTTGTTCGAGCCGGCTGGGCGCCACATCTTTTGCCAGCATACTTTGCGAAATATCGAGCGCGATCAGTACATCCGCGCTTCGTTGCGGTGGCGGTGTTCGGCGGACGGCCCGTTGCGGATTGGCAATAGCAATCACCAGACACACCAATGCGGCGGCAAAAAGCGCATTTTTAAACCAAAACCTTTTTTCAGAAAACCCCAGCAACAAACGCTCTGCCAGCGCAGGAGAACCCAGGCGCCGCAAGGTGCGCTGACGCCAGTTCCAGTACACCAGCAGGAGCAGCGCGTGCAACAGCAGTGCCCAGAGCAGGTGGAGCAGAATTGGGTTTTCCAGTTGTAACATGGTTTACTGGATCGGGAGTTGCGAAGTCGATTTATTAGAAATCTTTTGTGAATGCTTGATTATCAAATCAGTTATCGGTTATCAGTTATCAGGGTGAAAAAGTTTGGTCACTCATTTTCAATGCCAAGCGTATCCACCCTGATAACCAATAACTGATAACTAATAACTACTTGCCAATCAGTTCTTCGGCTTTTCCGGGGCAGGCGCGCTGGCATGGTAGTCGCGTTGCACCCGGTGCGCGTAGTCGTCGAGTAGTTCAAGAACGCGCTCCCGTTTTTTAGATTGTACGATCAGGCCGATATGATTGGCCATATCATACATGCGCCAGGCAATTTCCGGGTCGCTGAACTGGCTGGTGTCGGGGTTTTCCTGACGGGTAAGGGAGACAATAATACCGGCGTAGTCGTTGCGCACTTTGGGCAAAACGTACTTTTGCCCACTGGCAATGGCGACTTCCAATTTCGCCCATTCGTACCAGAGGTTGATGCCGGAAGAGGCTTCCACCATTTCGGCTAAGTGCGCGCCGCCCACCCGGGAGGCTGTTTCCAGGAAGTATAATGCGCCGGTTTCGTGGTCTTTGATGTATTCGGAGTGGCTGGCGCTGTATTGCATACCAAAAGCGTTCATCACATCGGCGTCGAGTTGAAGCAATTTTTTTTCATCTTCGGAACCGAAGGGCACCACCGCGCTTCGGAAAATGCCGCCCCCGTGCGCCACCTCGAAAGGTGTGGACAGGTATTGCGAGGCCCTGGAGAAGATAATTTTGCCGCCCTCGGACAAAGAGTCGACGTGAAATACATCACCGGGTTTGAACTGCTCCACCAGGTAATGGTGCCGGTCGCCGCCGAGTTTTTCCAGGTGCGCCCACAATTCATCCGCCGAGTAAATCTTTTTCATACCCGTAGCGGAAGCCTGCCCGCGGGGTTTGACAATCCAGGGCGCCACTACATTTTGGGTAAACTGGTGGATTTCCTCATCGTTGAACAAAGGTGAAAATGCGGGAACCGGAATACCTGCTTCGGCTGCTTTAAAACGCATGGCGAGTTTGTCGCGGAAGTGTCGGGCAGTGGTCTGGCCCATGCCCGGACTCCGGAAATGCTCGCGCAGGTAGGCCCCTTTTTCCACATCAAAATCGTCGAGCGCCACAATGCGATCCACTTTGCGGGAGCGCATCAGCCAGGCCAGTCCGGCAGCCACATCCGCCATATTCCATTCATTTTCAGGGTCTTGCTCCACATAAAAAATATCGTCGACCGCTTCCCGCGCCCAGGCTTTGTGTTCCAGTTTTTTGGAAGTAACGAGATATACGGTTGCGCCGGCGGCTTTCATGCCGCGTAAAAAATCATTGCCTTTAAAATAACTGGCGATACAAACAAAAGATACGGGTCTGGACATACTATGCGAGTTTGTTCATTAATACTGGCAAAAAACGTAAAAAGTTTTCATTTCAAGGACAACACGTGTTTTTTACCGCAAATAATTTTTTAATTCCCTTGTTTTGGGAAATTTTACCACGTTTAATACCTGTTTTTTGCCACGAAGGATATTTTTTACCACAACGGACACGAAGTGGTAAAATATCTTGTCGTGTCTTTTATGAAACCCCTTCGTAGTAAAAAAAACTTTGTTGTAAAAACAATGTGGTAACCCATCAAATCTGCAAGGCCCGCCGCCGTATTTTCACCTGCAACGCCTTTTCAACCGGTTTTTCCGATACCAGCACTAAATAACCGCCGCCACCTGCGCCGCTGAGTTTCCATCCCAGGGCATGCGAGCGGTATTGTTCGATCATCTGTAAAATATCCGAATCGACCATATTGGGAAACATGGCGATCTGGGCTTCAAAGGAGCGGCGAAAATGTTCGCCGAATGCGGGCAGATCCATGCGCAGCGCGGCATCCCAGCAGCCTTCGGCGGCGTCGGCCAGCGCTTTGGCGCCTTCCGGGCTGATGCGGGTATCAGCCAAAACATTGTATTCGTGGGTGCGCGGGCCGAGCGTCACTAAGAATAAGTGTTGTTCCAGCCAGCTGAGTATAGCTTCGTCGTGTACACTTTCAATGTTATCCGGCCAGTACGATCCCTGGTAATTGGATCGGTTGAATCCGGGCAAAACGATGCCGATACTGTCCTGCGATCCGGCAATTTCCTTCGTTCCCGGCGGGTTTTCATAAGCGAACAGCATACGGGCCAATTGTTCCGGGTCGCCGCCGGGCAGCGCCGTGCGCCAGAGTTCGATGGCTTTTTTCCGGGTACTGGTGGCCATGCCGCTGCGGTAATTGAAATCGTACGTGGGTTCGATGCTCACCGTCAGCACCGGCCCCGGGTAGTGGCAGGAAACCCAGGGCTGATCGAGCCAGCCGCCGGCCAGGTCGATGCGAAACGGGATGGTACACTCCACGCGCAGGGAAGTGGTACTGCGGGTCGGCAAATCGCCGGCAGGCAGCCGCTTCGACACCACGTATTGGATATTCCGTTCCAGACAGAGGTTTTCTTTCGCCGGGGTATGCCCGTCTTCATTGACAAAAAACACATCGGGTTGAATCTCGTCGAGTTCTGTTAAAAAATCGAGCAGACCTGCGCCGCTGTTAATCCGCACTTCCCGGACGCAGGAAAGCGCCTGGAGCATAAACTGTCGCTCCTCCTGGGAATTGACCGGATAACGCCCTTTCAGTTGACATACCGTTTCATCCGAACCGATGCAGACATACAGGTCGCCGAGCCGGGCTGCCTCCTGCAAAAACGCCACATGGCCGCTGTGCAGCAGATCGAAACAGCCGGAGACCACGACTTTGAATTTTTTATCGCCCGTTTGGGCATCTTTATGGTTGAACATTTTCTTTTTGCGGTATTTTTCAGCCGCAAAGTCCGCGACAAAATTCTTCATTCTCAACCTTTCTGTTCTGAAAAATATTTCACGGTACCAATATCTTCCGCTGCCGGCAGTAATTTGCCTGGTCGTTATTTCCAAAGTGTTGTCATTCAATGGTTTGTACGGACAGGATGCGCATGAATACTTGCGGCAAAGCCGGGTGCTGTTCGACCGTATGCAGGGCGTTCCGGCGCCGGCGCCCGGGCTGGGGGAAGCCGAGTTTGCGGGCGGGTACCCGCTGGCGGCTGCTTTGTTGCAATGGTTGATACCCGATGACATACTGGCCATACAAATGGTTTCCTGGTTGTCGGCGGGTCTGGCTTTGTGGTTTTTCAATCAGAACCTCCGCTTGTTGAGTCCGGGCGCCCGTGCAGAAAGCCGGGCGGTATTCACTGGTCTGGCTCTGGCTTTGTCGCCTTATTTTCTGCGGGCAGGACTGACCGGCATGTCCGACGCCCTGGGGCTGGCACTGGCTTTGGGCGCTTTGTGGCTGGGCCTGCGGGTGGTGTACAAAGGCCGGACGCCGGATGCCGTAGCGGCCGCTGTTTTGATAGCCTGGGCAGTGACGACGCGGTTTGCGCTGGCGGCATTGCTGGCGCCACTGGCGGGCGCCATGCTGCTGATCCTTTGGCGGCAGAGAAACGTTCTGGGAATACTTGCGATGACGATTGCCGGCGCGGTGGCTTTTTTGCCGCATTTTTGGTTGAAAAATGGTGTTGTCATACATCCTGCACATCACTCAATGGTACAGCATTGGTCGCTTTTGCACCTGTTCCAATCTACTTTTTCCAATGAAAACGGTATTGCAAACTACCTGTTTCCAAATATCATGTACCTGCTCTTTCCGCTTTGTCATCCCGGTTTTTGTCTGCTGTTGCCCGGGCTTTTGATATTAAGCAAAAAAACAGATGTGATATTGCCGTCTAAAAAAGTGCTGCTTGCGTGTCTTGCGCTGTATCTCCTGTTGTTAGGGGGCTTGCCACATCAAAACCTGCGTTTTTTACTGCCCGCTTACGCCCTGCTGCTGCTCCTTTTTTTCCCTGCCTGGGACCGCATGTTTGCCTACGGTTTTTACTTTTTCAAACGGCTGACCTGGTCCATTTTAGCCGCCGTGCTGGCCGTACAATTGTTTGCATCTGTAAAAATTATGGCTCCCGTGCTGGCCCGCAACCGGTTGGAAGTTGACATAGCAAAAGAAATGCAAACTGTACTGCCGCCAAACGCTACGGTGTACGCGTTCGATCTGGACATCGCACTGGAATCTTATTTGCCGGATATACAATGGAAAAATATGTGGATTCAGCAATACGATGCTTTCCCGGATGGAAGTTTTGTTTTATTTAATGAACCTTTGCTGCGCCCGCAATGGCAAGGACGAAATCCCATACTCAACTGGGACAACCTGAACCAACAAAAGCAATTGGTGTTGAAAAAGGAATTGCCCGGAGGCTGGAAATTATTTTTAATGATGAATGATGAATGATGAATGATGAATATTATTCATACTGGTTAACCTTCATTTGCTATTTTTGATTGACTGAAAACTATTTGTCAGGATGTAGCCTTATTCTCTTCACGCCCTGCTCTCATTTACCTCCCATTCATCATTCATCATTTATAATTCATCATTATATAATAATGTCTCGAACTAAAACTGACATACTCGTATTGGGTTCCGGTATTGCCGGACTGACATTGGCCATCAAAATGGCGCGGCAATCTCCTGATTGTCAGGTGCTTGTATTGACCAAAACAGT
>JAYSZC010000743.1:0-3328 GCA_043738235.1 Lewinellaceae bacterium
CATCCCTCAACAATCTCAACCACCACCATGTCTATCTGGATGCTCGTTTCACTGCTGCTCAGCATCGCTTACGCCGGTATCATGATCCGCTACCTCCGCGGTTGGCTGGCCATGCCGAAATGGCGTATCCCGACCGGTTGGGAAGCGAAAACACCTGTCACGATACTGATCCCCGCCCGCAATGAAGCCGAACATATAGCTGACTGCCTGCAATCCATCCTCGACGGCTCCTATCCGCCGCATTTGCTGGAAATCATGGTAATCGACGATTTTTCCGAAGATGACACCGCTTCCATCGTTTCAGGTATCGCACAGGCACAGGAGGGCAAAACTGCCGGCATCCGGCTGCTGCGCCTGTCTGAAATGCTCCCGCCCGATGCCGCCGGACGGGCCAATAAAAAACCGGCGATCGAACAGGGCATCGCCCGCGCATCCGGCGAACTGATTGTCACAACCGATGCCGATTGTATCGCCGGGAAGGACTGGTTGCGGCTCCTGGTGTCACGTTTTGAGGCTCCCTCCAAACCCGATCAGCGTCCGGTGCTGGTGACAGGCCCTGTCTTGTTTCACCGCGAACAAAACCTGTTGCAGTATTTCCAGTCCCTTGATTTTCTGGGACTTATGGGTATTACCGGCGCGGGCATCCAGCAGGGATTTCAGCACATGGGCAACGGTGCGCACATAGCCTATTACCGTTCCGTTTTTCAGGCAGTGGATGGCTATGAAGGCAACCGCCAAACGGCTTCCGGCGACGATATGTTTCTGATTCAGAAAGTAGCCGCTCAATTCCCGGGCCGGATTGCTTTTCTCAAAAATGCCGCCGCAGCCGTACGAACCGAGGCTAAACCCGATTGGCGCTCATTTGCGCAGCAACGTTTGCGATGGGGTACCAAAAACGCCGGATTGCCCGAGTGGACGGTTCGTCTGATCCTCTTAGCCGTTTTTCTTTTTTGCTGGAGTATCTGGATCAATTTAGTTGCCGTGTTGTTTGTGGAAGAAAAACATGATCTTGCACAAACTGTTGTGACTCAAGTTGTTATAAAGGCATTTTTCGACTGGATACTGCTGAGCGAAATGTGCCGCTATTTTAAACGTACCGATCTGCTGCGCTGGTTTTTGCCATCTTTTTTCCTGCATACACTGTACATTCCGCTGATCGGAACGACAAGTCTTTTTTATAAAAAATATGCGTGGAAAGGACGGAAAATTCGTGTTTAGTGTATGGTGCTTGGTGTTTAGTGTGCTTCGCCTTTGGCAAATATTTGGTGTTTAGTGTTTTGTGTTTCGGGCGCTCCGCCCAAGCCACTCACTGTTGCCGAAGGCGAAGATCGCTAAACACTAAACACCATACACCATACACGGAATTGGGCGAAGCACCCCAAACACCAAACACCAAACACTAAACACCAAACACACTAACGCGTAGCGCTCAGCATGTAATAGCTAAAAATCCGTTCCTTTTTGAGCAGCGTTGTTTGCACGATTTGGAAGCCGCTGGAGCGCAGCATAGACTCGTATTCCTCCAGGTCATATTGATGCGGATGTAAAATATCGCCGGGGAACAACCTGAAAATGCGTTTAAGCCAGCCGTGGTTGTGCGTATCGATAGACACCAGCAGCGTTCCTCCGCTTTGGGTACAGGCAAACAGGCGGTCAAAACAAAGCGGAAGGTCCGACACATGGTTGATGGCGTTCAGGCAAAACACCCAGGCGTAGGGTTTTCCCGGTACAAATTGTTCAAGCGGTTGGCAAAAAAAACGCACATAAGGATAATCCGACCTGCGAAAATGCGGCAGATGCAGTTCATAACGATCGAGCAAAGGATCCAGCGCATCCACCCGGTTATCGGGAAGCACCGTAAAAATACCGGCCGGGCCGCAACCGGCATCCAGCACCGCCGCACCGGCAGGAATACGCAGGTTAAGGCGATCGAGCAGCGCCTGCCAATAGGCTTTTTTCCAGTTCAGGTAGGCGGATTTATCTTTTCCGGAGAGGTAGCGGCGCCACCAATACATTTCAAAAAATTGGGCTATTTGCCACCGGAGTTGCATTCGTACAAGTGTTAACACTAAAATAGGCAAAGATAATTTCCTTACCTTCGGGTTCTGTAAAATCAATCATCCACACTATTACCTTACCAAGTAACTATTTCTGTGGTCATGAAACGCTCCATCTCTACGCTGTTTATCATTCTGCTACTCCACTCCAGCGAATCTGCACGGGCACAAAATGACATACAGGTATTGGGCGATGCCGTTCTGACGCCCGGGGAAATTGCAGAAGGCGCCACCGTGCTTTATTTGATCCGGTTTCAAAATACCGGTGAAGATACGGCCCATCAGGTAGTGGTGTATGACACCCTCGATCCACGTTTCGATCCTGCTTCTTTCAATTTGGTCAGTACTAGTCATGCAGCCATATTCCTTCGCGACGGCAACAATAATTTGCGCTGGTACTTTGAAAACATCAACCTGCCTGGCCGCGGAACAGACCCGGATAATTCCATCGGCTTTATCATGTTCAGCATTCGACCATTGCCTTTTATTGAATCCGGCCAGGTCATTACCAACAACGCCTGTATATTATTCGACGAATTTCAGCATATCTGCACCAATGAAGCACCCGTCTGGATAGACGAAGACGCGGACAACGAAGAACCGGGAGATGCGAAAGTGCGCGAGTACCTGGTCGTGCCCAATCCGAACTACGGCGAATTTGTCGTGCGGCCCAAATCGGGTGAACCCGCCGCCGCTGAATGGTGGATTACAGATGTCAGTGGAAAAATTATCTGGGACGGCTCATCCGAAGACATGGCTTCTGTCAACCACCAGGTGATGCTCGAACGGCCTGCTCCCGGCCTGTACCTGTTGTGGATCGAATCGCAGGGACGCCTGCAAGTGGAACAATTTGCGGTGATGCGGTGATTAAGCACCATCTTTGAACGGATGCCGTGGCACCCACTCTTCCACCGGTTTTAAATATTCCAGAATCGTTCCGGTAAAATTATTGACCAAGGTATTCTGGTGTCGCACATAGCACCACAAATCATGCGCTACGGCGCCGACGGAACTTTTGATTTCCAGTGCTGTCCGGGCAAAAACAACGGTTTTACAATCTGCATCGAAAGCCTGGCGAACAATGTCGTACAGGCAATTGAGGTAGAGTTGCAGATCGTGGTTCAACGCTTTATCATAACCCAGGAAATGGGCTTCCATCTCTTCGCCGTTGCGGATAGTGGTATAAAAAGCCAGCAATTTATCATCCTGGTAATAGCCGCACATCCTGAAAGCGTGTCCGAGATCGCGTTTGAGTGCCAGCAGGTAATATT
>JAYSZC010000744.1:0-3325 GCA_043738235.1 Lewinellaceae bacterium
GGTTGCCATTGCCTTTTGTACTTTGCTTTTTGCCTTTTCATTTCACGCTGTTTGCATCACTTTTTTCATTCTTTCGCTCATGATTTCACCTTGGTGCGCGATACAAGTAGCTGCTACGATATCATCATTGAAGTTGAGGTTCAGTTCTCCTTTAATGGCGATTAGTTTGATAAAATTAAACACGTTTTTGCCGAACATGACACTTGCATCTTTTGGTATGGAAGCAGCCAGGTTAGAATCGCCGATGATAGTAACGCCGTTGTGGCGGATGGTTTTGCCGTTTTCCGTGACCTCGCAATTGCCGCCCGAAGAAGCGGCCATGTCGATGATGACAGCGCCGGATTTCATGGCTTCCACCGTTTCCTTGCGTAGCAGCAGCGGCGCTTTACGACCAGGGATTTGCGCAGTGCATATCACTACATCTGCGGCAGCGGCGTGGTTGTGAATCAGTTCTGCCTGGCGTTGTTTGAATTCATCGGTTTGCTCCACGGCATAACCGCCTGCGGCTTTGTCGTCGATAGCGCCTACTACTTCTACGAATCTGGCGCCGAGGCTGAGCACTTCTTCTTTCGCAGCAGTCCGCACGTCGAATGCTTCCACTACCGCTCCAAGGCGCCGGGCAGTTGCGATGGCCTGCAATCCTGCTACCCCTGCACCGAGAATCAACACTTTTGCCGGCTTGATCGTACCGGCAGCCGTCATGAACATCGGAAAAAACGTGGGCAGGTGACTGGCTGCGGTCAGTACAGCCTTGTAACCGCCGACGGTCGCCATCGAGGACAACACATCGAGCGACTGTGCCCTGGTGCTACGGGGGGCGAGGTCGAGGCTAAATGCTGAAATGCCGGATTGAAGGAGGTTTTCCACAACATCCGGTTGACTGAGCGGGTTGAATTGGCCGATGAGTATTTGACCCGTACGAAGCTGGTCAAGCAGGGCCTTGGCCGGCGGATGGATTTTCACCAACAGATCGGATTGCTTGAGCACCGTCTCCTGGTCTGTCACCTGAGCGCCTTGTTTTTCATAACTGGCATCGTCGAAAAACGCGGAATCACCCGCCCCCCGTTCGACCAATATGTTTTGAAACCCCAATTTCAACAGGCCCGGAAGCGCATCGGGCGTCAAAGCGACACGCTGCTCTCCGTCTCTTTCTTTCAAAATACCAAGCGTCATTGTTTGGTGATTAATATTAATATATGGTTAGTAGTTTCTGTCAATTTCCTACTTCAATACCAACGACTGTTGCTGAACTGTTTTGGATTTGAAGCGCCGAAAGTACCAGTTTTTAAAAATGCACAAACGAATAGAACGTATATTTTTTGTCTATGCTGGCATTTGGGAAAACATTGTTGGTTAATAAATCACTGCATGTTCTAATGATGTGCGGTACACCTTTATAAAAATTCAGAGGAAAGTATGCCGCACACGGCTCTCCTGACATCAGCATATCCTCCTTTTCACTCATACACGGTAAAAACGTTGTATCTTGTTTTTTCTGTCCGAATCCGAACACATCCGTTCGGGTTCGGACATTATTTTTTGAAAAATAACTACCTAAAACATTGATTTACATACAATTATAAAAACGGCTTGTTAGTTGACTATTTACTTGTACGCTACTCGAACGCAAACGGGCAGCATTTGGAACGATCGAAATTTTTCAGGAATACCAAACCGGACACCATGTTACTAAACCAATTTTTGATTGCCTTCCGCAACCTGCGCCGCCGCGCATTTTTTTCCTTCGTCAACATCGCAGGTTTGGCTGTGGGGTTGGCAGCGTGCTGGCTGATCGGATTGTTTGTGTGGCAGGAAAAAAGTTTCGACCGGTTTTTACCATATTCCGACCGTATTTATGCCGTAGCGCTCGATTTGAAAATGGGCGAGGAAGAAGGCCGAACCACCAACACGCCGCCGCCGGTTGGGCCGCGCCTGCTGAACGATTTTCCTGAAATTGAACTCGCTGCGCGCACGTTTAACCTGGGTACGGTAGTGGTGCAACGCGAACGTGATATTGCCGGGGTGACTTTGAGTTACCCCGGCAATATGCCGGCCGTCGCCACCTTTAACGAAGACGCAGCGTTGGCCGCCGATACTTCCTTTCTGGAACTCTTTGATTTTCCCATGCTCGAAGGCGATGTATTTTCTGCACTCGACAAACCCGGCTGCCTCGTGTTGAGCGAAAAAACAGCAGAAAAGTACTTTGGTCAACAATCTGCCATGGGCCGTTCTCTAGTGCTGAACGACCGTGTTTTTACTGTCACAGGCATCGTGCGAAACCTGCCTGCTACTTCTACGGTACAATTCGATTTTCTGCTGCCCATTGCCGATTTCAAGGTGGTGGAGCGCTTCTCCTGGAGTTGGGTCTGGTTGCAGGTGGACACCTGGGTGCGGCTGCGCCAGAAGCCGACTGCTGAAAGTCTCGCTGCGCTGGAAGCCAAATTCCCGGCAATGGTGCAGGCGTATGCGCCCGCCGCTTACCAGCGTATCGGTCAAAATTTTGAAGAAAACCTGAAACGCGGAGACCGCTACAATCTTCAACTGTTGCCTTTGACAAGCCTTCACCTCGGCCAGGCCGATCTTGTCTCGCGGCTGACCACGCTCGGCGACGGTCGGCAGGTACAAATGTTCGGTATTGTCGGCGCGCTGATTTTGCTTTTGGCTTGCGTCAATTTTATGAACCTCAGCACCGCGCGCTCCATGCAGCGCGCTCGTGAAGTGGGCGTTCGCAAAGCCCTCGGTTCGCAACGCAGCGCCCTGGTCGGACAGTTTTTGACGGAGGCTTTGTTGTTCAGCGGAATCGCCATGTTGCTGGCTTCGATCCTGACGCGTATTTCTTTGCCGTTTTTTAACCAATTGACTGGTTATCAATGGAATACTTCCGATCTTTTTTCCTCGCCTTTCATTGGTTTTGTATTCGTTTTGCCACTCATCACAACCTTGCTTGGCGGCTTGTATCCGGCGTTATTCCTGTCAAAATTTAAAGCGGCAGATATTTTCAAAACCGTTCACACGGCATCCAAAGGTGGTCATGCGGGCTTTCGCAGCGGAATGGTGGTACTCCAGTTTTCAGTTTCTATCGTGCTGATGCTCAGTTCGTTCGTGGTGTACCGGCAATTGGATTTTGCCCAAAACAAATCGTCCGGTTTGCAGCGCGAACATGTGTTGATTGTCGAAAATACGCGTCACCTGAATCCCGGAACTACGCGGGAGTCATTCCGGCAGCAAGTCCTGTCATTGCCCGAAGTCGTGGGCGCAACACATAGTAGCTACCTGCCGTCGCAAGGCAGTTTCGGCGATTTTTACGAGCCGGAACAAGGCGATC
>JAYSZC010000745.1:0-3318 GCA_043738235.1 Lewinellaceae bacterium
GGTTTCAACAACGGCATGTGTGCTGGGTATTCTGCCGGCCGGTGGAACTTCCAACCCACTGCCACAGAACTATGTACTAAATTGTGGAGAGACGATCGATAATACACTGGTAGGCCAGCTTATTACCCTCGTATTGAATATTCGATACAACCTGGTCTACAACAACAACCAGAACCTGGGCGCGGCTGCCCTCACCTGTGTACTTTCACCGGCGCAGATTGCCGAACTGGGTCTGAATCCTTCGGCAACTGTGAACAACCTGATCGCGCTCAACAATGCTTTTCTGGCTGCCAACTGTAATGGAAACACATATCCCAATGGATTCGGTGGTCAACTCACGGCGGCTACCACAGCATTCAACGAGTACTGGCATGAATGCCAAAATCCGGGCAATGGAGGAGCGCAGCCCACCGTGTCATTTGTCAGCGACGTAATTAGCAACCAGACTTGTGCCAATCGTTATAAGATCACCCGGACGTATAAGGCCACCAATGCAAATGGCAACACCGCAACTTGTACACAGTTAATTACCGTACACGATAATACTGCGCCAATTGGAATCTGTCCGGCAGACATTACAGTCGGTTGTATTGGCAATGTACCCTGTGAAACTAACAGTCCGGAAGTAGTCGCCTTGATGCAACAGATACAGGCTGCTTACACCGATAACTGCGGTGGGCAGGTGACCGTTAGCCTGTTATCCGTATCCGACCTTAATACTTGTTCAGATGCGGATGGTAATGGCGTATTTACCTTCGACCGAACTTTCTATTTCGAGGTTTCCGATGCCTGTGGCAATAAAAAGTTGTGCAACATCACCTTTACAGGGAATTGTCAGGAATTTTGCACCTACACGCAGGGCGCATACGGCTCGGCAGGTGGTACGCACTCAAACGGCCTGAATACGACTGCAACCCTCAATGCACTGATGCAATCCGGCCCCATTTTCATCGGTGTCGGTAATTGTGGTTTCGAGGTGTCGACGACAAATTGTGTGCTAGACATCCTGCCCTCGGGCGGGCCATCGATTCCCCTGACGCAAAACCTTATTTGTGGGAACACGATCGATAATACGCTGGTAGGTCAACTGCTTACCTTGCAATTGAACCTACGGTATAACCTGGTATTCAACAACAACCTGAATCTTGGGATACAGCAACTTTCGTGCTTGTTAAGCGCACAGGAAATCGCCGACCTTGGGCTTAATTCATCCTCGACAGTCAATGATCTGATTGCACTGGCCAATACTTTCCTGGCGGCCAATTGCAACGGCAATACGTACGCCAACGGATTCGGCGGCCATGTGACCAGTGCACTGACCGGGATCAACGAACACTGGGATGAATGCCAGCAAACGGATCCGTGTACGGGCGTTCCCGCACCGGGAAATAATGCGGGTGTCGTCGAGCATTTGCTCGCCGGCTTAATCATCTATCCCAACCCGGCGGTTACAGTTGTCAATGTGGAATTTACTGCGGCATCCGTAGCGACTATTAATTTCCGCTTGACCAACGCCGAAGGCCGCCTGATGAAAGAGTATAAAACCGATATAACGGAAGGTGAAAACGCTTTACAGGTGGACGTGTCATATCTGCCTGCCGGCGTCTATATATTGGAAATGAAAAGCAACGTGGTCAATGTGACAGAGAAATTAGTCGTTATGCGTCAATAAACGTATCTGGTTTTAATCGACGTCCTTACCATTTATATGGTTCTGCCCCGCAGTGTCAAACTGTGGGGCAGATTTTTTTGATATGAATAATCTGTCTGAAAATAACCAAAAGTAACGTTATCCTTTACAAATCACCCAAATAACGCTCTATTTCTTCAAAAGAAGCGGTGTCCTTGATCACATAGTGGACAGCGCCGGAAGCGATGGTGCGCAAGGCTACCCCGTAGTGTTCCTGGGCGGAAAGCATGATTACTTTCATATCCGGATCGATTTTGTGGATTTGTTGCAGGATTTCCAGGCCGTTTTGAGCGCCGGGAACGGTACCATCGAGGTAATAATCGAGAATGATCGCATCGGGTCGGTCGGCCAAACGGGCCAGACAGTCTTCGCCTGTTCCGAATGTGGTTACCTGAAAATCCCCCAGATCATCGAGGTAATCGGCCAGCAAAGTGGCAAACATGGGATCATCATCCACTACGAAGATATTTTTTTTCATCGGGTGCTGTTTTAGGGGCCAAGATAAGATGACAGGATCGGGATTGGCAAGTTTTTTTTGCATCCTCAACCGTTCAGCATCTGCCCGATATCTGTTACGGATTGCCGGAGTTCGGCCAGCAAGCGATTGGCTGGGCCGGGTACGTTGCTCCAATTCGCACCTTCAAGAATGCCTGTTTCCAAATCCTGCGCCAGGGCCGCCGTTTCGTCGAGGCCGACGAGTTTCAACTGTGGTTTCAGGGTATGCACCAGCCGGTGCAAGGCTTCGCGTTCGCCGGATTCCAGCGCGGCTTCGATTTTAGGAATAGCCGCCTTGACCGCATCGAGGTACATCCGCAGGTATTTGCGCAGGCGTTCGGGGTTGCTGCCGGCGAGCCGGTTCAACACCTCCGGATTGGGATGTCTTCTTGCAGGCGCCACCGCGCTCAGGGCGCCGATCAGTTCGGCATCCTGGAAGGGCTTGGGTATATATCCGTTCATACCTGCTGACAGGCAATTGTTGATTTCATTTTTGGTGACCGATGCTGTAAAAGCGATGACCGGCAGGGCGCCGAGGGGCAAAGGCAGGGCGCGTATGGCACGGGTGGCCTCCAGCCCGTCCATCACCGGCATCGATACGTCCATCAACACCACATCGAAGGGTTCGCGTTGCACAGCCTCCAGGGCTTCCAGGCCGTTTTCAGCGTTCACAACATATACTTCCGGGATAAGCATCTCCAGTGTTTCCACAGCTACGAGGCGATTAAAAGCATTGTCTTCCACCACCAGTATCCGCAAGCCTCGCAGGGCTGCCGCAGCGCCGGGATCGGGGCCGGCAGTAGCGGACGAGCCGCCCTCCGCGATATCGAGTGCCAGGTGTACATGAAAGGTAGAGCCTGTGCCCGGGCTGCTTTCCACCTCGATACGACCGCCGAAAAGTTCCGTCAATTGTTTGGAGATGGACAATCCCAATCCTGTTCCACCATATTTCCGCGTTGTTTCGCCGGAAGCCTGGCGGAAACTGTCGAACACCACAGCCAATTGTTCGGGACTCATGCCGATACCGGTGTCGCGCACTTCAAAATGCAGCTGACAACGCCTGCTATCCTGCTTCGTGACGCGCGCTATGAGTTCTACCCGGCCTTTTTCGGTGAATTTCACCGCGTTCCCGG
>JAYSZC010000746.1:0-3315 GCA_043738235.1 Lewinellaceae bacterium
GCCACTCACGTCTCACGTCTCACGATTCACGCCTCAGGCCTCACATTTCACCACATCCTTGATGTATTTCGCCTTCGGACGGTCCATATTGCCGGAAAACAAAAGAAGCGATGTTTACAGCAATTTTCCGGCACGAGTTAAAATACTGGTTCAAGAATCCATCGGTCTATGTCTATGGCATTGTCATTTTATTGATAGCGACCGGCATGATGGCCGGTATTTCGGGCGTTTTTGGGGAAGAATCGAGCGGTTTTAAAGGTATTTCCAATGCGCCGCTGCAACTCTATTCTTTCATTATCTTGTTTAACAAATTGCTGTTGCTGGTTTTGCCTGCTATCATTGGCAATGGTATTTACAGGGATTATGCCAGCAAGACAGACCGTATTTTATACACTTATCCTTTCAGCAAGGCCGACTATTTGTCGGGGAAATTTCTGAGTACATTTACGGTAGTCATCCTGACCAGTGTTATGGTAGGTGTGGGCCTGTTTATCGGCACCCGGCTGCCCGGCGTCGATGCTTCCCTGATTGCCCCGTTCGATCTGCAAGTGTACCTGCAATTGTATGGTATGTACCTGCTTCCCAATTTGCTGTTTTCGGGAATTTTGGTGTTTGCCGTGGTGGCTTTCAGCAGAAATATCTATGCCGGTTTTATTACCGCTGTCGTGTTGCTGATATGTAGAGAAATGCTTGCGCGGCTGACCGGCAGCCCTGAAAACAGCATGTCGCCGGCTTTGCTGCTGGATCCATTTGCCGAGACGGCGACCCATTTTTATACCCGCCATTTGACGGCGGCGGATCGAAATGAGCAGCCCCTTCCGATGGGTATGGCTATGGTGTACAATCGCTTGTTTTGGTTGATCTGTTCGGGCTTGCTGGCAGGATTCGTTTACAGGTATTTTTCTTTTCATCAAAATGCCCGCTTTTTTACCATAAAAAAGAAAAAAACGGGCGCCGAAACGGAACAGCGCCGTCCTACGGTCGCCATACCGGTCATTGCAGGTCATTTTTCCATGCCCGGGCAATTCCGGACAGCCTGGAAAATAGCGCAAAGCGATCTGCGGTATACCTGGACGAGCGGGGCTTTCCTCAGTATCCTGGTGGCAGGCTGTTTGTTTGTGCTCATCCTGCTGTTACAAATGAATGCCCCGTACGAAACCCGCATCCTGCCCCGTACCTGGGTGATGCTGGCCTTTCCGGTGTTTTTCTTTTCCCTGCTGATTCAATGGATGACCTTTCTGTACGCCGGGATTTTTATTCAACGCGCCAAAACTGCCGGTATGCAGGATTTGATCGACGTGACGCCGGTTTCCAGTTGGGCTTTACTGCTTTCAAAAGTGCCGGCGCTGGCGCTCCTGCAAATGTTGTTGTTAACCGTGCTGCTGCCGGCGGGCATGTCCGTACAGGCTTACCAGGGTTATTATCATTTTGAACTTGGCCATTATTTGTTCGATTTATTCGGGATTCATCTCATCGGTTTTGTGATCTGGGCTTTTGCAGCCGTTTTTGTACAAACCCTTTTTACCAATCCGTACATCGGTTTGTTTTTCCTGATCATCGGCTCATTCGGCATTGAACAATTGCCCCAACTGGGGATCAAAGCGCTGGTATTCCGGTTCAACCAGGATCCGCAACCCTACTTTTTTCTGCAATATTCGGACTTGAGCGGATACGGGCACGCGCTCCTGCCCTACTTTTTGTACAAATTGTACTGGCTGGTATTCGGGTTGATATTGTTTTGTCTGTCGCTATTGTTCTGGCAAAGGGGGACCCCCTTGTCATTCCGGGAAAGGTTGGTCCTGGCCCGCAAGCGTTGCAAGGGCCGTCCGGCTTTTGCGCTGACGGCGCTTACAGTGCTGTTTTGCAGCATGGGCGCCTGGCTTCATCACAGCGGGCAGACTTTGCCGCGTGTTTTAACCGACCAGGAAACGGAGCGGGTAACTGCCCTGGCCGATCAGCAATACGGGAGATATGCCGGCACTATTCAACCGAGGGTCGTCCGGGTTGCCATGAACATGCATATTTACCCGGAGTCGCTTCGTTTTCAGTCGGACGGGATTTATGTCATGGTGAACAAATCCGCGCAACCCATTGACAGCCTGTTGGTTAGCACGGCGCTTACGGTGTGGACCAATTATCGCTTCGACCGGGCTGCCCTTTTGTTATACCGGGATACGGTCGCGCATTTCGATATACACCTGCTGGAAAAAAGCCTGCTGCCGGGCGATACCATGCAACTGATTTTTGAAATTCAAAACATACCCAATAACCTGTTGTACAAAAATTCCGTCGTCGAACGGAACGGCAGTTTTATCACTTCTTCCATATATCCCGCCATGGGATATTACTTGCCTTTCCCGAATGAAAATCCGCCAGCCCTGAACAATCACTACCGCTCCATTGATTCGGATTATGTTGATTTTGAGGCAATTGTAAGTACCGGCGCCGATCAGACTGCTATAACTCCCGGCTACCTGCAGCGCCAGTGGAGCGAGCAGGGCAGACCGTTTTTCCACTACAAATCGAGTACTCCGGTGACGAGCGATTTCGTCATTACTTCCGGTCGCTACGAAGTAAAACGAGATGCCTGGAAAAACATTCCATTGGAAATCTATTACCACAAAGGACATGAACACAACCTGGATCACATGATGCAGGGTATGAAGGCAACCCTCGATTATTGCGAACACTATTTCGGCCCTTACCAGCACCAACAGCTGCGCATCATCGAATATTCCAGGACGCAGGGCGATTTCGGTCAGTCGTTCGCCAACACGATTCCGGTATCTGAAATCAGTTTTATCATGGACAATGACGATGCCCGGGAAGGCAGTTTAAACCTCTCTTTTCTCGGAGCATCACACGAACTGGCCCACCAGTGGTGGGGTCACCAGGTCATTCCTGCGGATGTGCCCGGCCTGCGGATGATTACGGAAAGTACAGCCGAATACGTGTCGCTACAGGTTTTAAAACGCCGGTATGGCGCGGAAAAAGCGCAATTGTTCCTGAAAAAGGCACGGGATATTTATCTGCAAAAACGCGCCGCCGATACCGAAGCGGAGAAACCCCTGATGTACAACACCGGTCTTCAAAAAAAACATATTCCCTATCAAAAGGGGGTGCTGGCGCTGAACGCCATGAGCCGGCATATTGGGGAAGAACGTCTGAACGGCGCCTTGCAGGCATACCTGAACAAGGTGAAATTTCAGACCGCGCCTTATACCACTTCCCGCGAAATGCTGGAGTACATCCGGCAGGCCACACCTGATTCATTGCAATATTTGATCCGGGATTTGTTTGAAACGGTGCAGGAAC
>JAYSZC010000747.1:0-1358 GCA_043738235.1 Lewinellaceae bacterium
GAGAGCCTGGGCGCCAGGGGTATTCAGCGGGAATTGTTCTACGAATACTTGCTTAAAAACGCTTATGAACGCACTTTGGTTGGCCGGTGGCGCTGTTCAGCGGAGGGCGCATTACAGGTAGATACTTTAGATGAAACATATTAATTTTTACAAGTCAAGTATTTCATTATCAGTAGATTAACTGAAAAAATAAAATCCAGGCTATATATTTCATTTCCGTAGCACGGCATTTTTTAGTATTTTTCCATCTCCAAATTATCAGTTAAACGCCCATAAATTATGCAAAAAAAGTGGTTGAGCCTTGTGACAGGCAGCGCAGCTTTGTGCGCGTTTTTTTCTTTTGGAGAGCCTGATCCCGCTCCATTGCCCGAGCCGGAAGTTGTACTGGCAAGTTATCCGAAAGATTATTTTCAAAGTCCGGTGAAAGCCTCCATCCGGCTCACAGGGACTTTTGGCGAATTGCGTTCCGATCATTTTCACGCCGGTATTGATATAAAAAGCGCTACCGGCGGGGTAGGGCAGCCGGTAGTGGCGGCAGCGGATGGGTTTGTTGACCGCATCAGGGTGCAGGCCAGCGGTTATGGCAATGTACTATACATCAAACACCCCAATGGATATTCCACCGTTTATGCGCATTTGCTGCGTTTTACCCCAGAAATAGAAAAATATGTACGCGACAACCAATACAAACGCGAGCGATTCGAGGTCGATTTACAACCTGCCGATGGGCAATTTAAAGTAGTAAAAGGCCAGGAAATAGGCAAATTAGGCAATTCTGGCAGTTCATCCGGCCCGCACCTGCACTTTGAAATCCGCAATTCCATCAATGGTAAAGTGCTGAATCCGCAACTGTTCAACCTGCCCATACCGGATAAGGTACCGCCGGAAATCCGGGACATGAAAGTGTATTTCCTGTCCGAAAACCGCGAAGTACTCAGCAACAAACCCCTTCCTTTACATCGCGACAAAAACGGGAAGGCAGGACTGGAAGGCGATACGGTTCGTTTTGGGGCCTGGCGGGTTGGTTTCGGACTGAAGGCCTTCGACCACATGAGCGGATTCCGGAATGACAACGGTATTTATGCCATTTCCCTGTTTGCCGACGGTAAACTGGCTTATGAGTGGCGCATGGGTGAACTCGACTTTGATGAAACGCGCTACCACAATGCCCATATCGACTACCCTGCCAGAAAACGATTCGGCGCCTGGTTTCACCGCTGCTTCGTATTGCCCGGCAACCGCTTGAATAATTACGCCCTCACAGAAACGCTGGGGGCAGTGGCCTTGTATAAAGACAAACCTGTCAAGATCAACCTGAAAGTGACGGACGCCGGCGGAAATACTTCGACGGTTAACTT
>JAYSZC010000748.1:0-3310 GCA_043738235.1 Lewinellaceae bacterium
GAAAATGGCGGGAAAATCCGGCGCATCCGACATTTCATACAGCAGATAAGGGTTGGTCAGCGGATGAAAATAGAGGCTGCCAATGAATTCGAAATCGTCTTGGGTTGCTTTTCTGACCATTTTTTTAAAAAAGGCAAAAGGCAAAGGGCAAAAAAACAAAGAGCAAAGGGCAAAGGCAAGGACATTTGTGGTATGCTACGTTTGCTCTTTGTTTTTTGCCTTTTGTTTTTTTGCCTTTTGCCTTTTATTTACTCAAGAATAGTTGCCTTCGTTGCTTCCAGCATGGCCCTGCATTCGGCGATACTGGGGCTTTGTGCATATACGCGCAAAACCGGCTCGGTACCGGAAGCGCGGATCATCACCCATTTTTCGTCGCCGAAAACGAATTTCCAGCCGTCGAGGTCTTCCACGCTTTGTATTTTATATTTTCCGAAAGCCGTGTAGGCGCGGCGTTTGCAGTGGTCGACCACCGTCACTTTTTGCGATTCGGTGATATGCAGGTCGTCGCGCTCGAAAGCGAAGGCGCCCACTTCGTCGTACACCTCCTGCACCAAACCTTTGACGGTTTTGCCGGTGCGGGCCATGAATTCAAACACCATGAGACCGATCCAGACGCCGTCGCGCTCAGGGATATGGCCTTTAACTGCCAGACCGCCGGATTCTTCGCCGCCCACGATGACATCTTC
Source organism: Lewinellaceae bacterium (assembly GCA_043738235.1). Classification (GTDB taxonomy): domain Bacteria; phylum Bacteroidota; class Bacteroidia; order Chitinophagales; family Saprospiraceae; genus M3007. The sequence continues at coordinate 687 of JAYSZC010000748.1, forward strand.
TTTGGTCATGATTTCGGCAATGTATTTGAAACCCACCTTGGTGATTTCATAAGGCAGACCGAATTTTTCGGCCATTTTTTTCAGTTTGTCCGTCACGGAGAACGTAAAAACAACCTTCCCGGACAGGCCTTTGTATTTATGCAGGTACAGCAACAGGATCAGCAGGATGTGGTGGCTATCCACAAAATTGCCGTCCTCATCGTACATCCCGATCCGATCGGCATCGCCGTCCGTGGCTAAACCGCCGGTGATTTTTGGGTTCTTTTTGATGGTTTCGCTCAGCAGCTTCAGGTTGCGGTGAATGGGTTCCGGCGCTTGTCCGTGCATGCCCGGGTTGTTGTCGCAATGCAGGAAGACGCATTTAGGCAGCAGTTTTTTCACCACATTCTGGCCTGCTCCGTACATGGCGTCATAGGCTACTTTGCCGGCGGCGGCTTTGATCAGTTTCAGGTCAAAATTTTTGCGGGCGTGTTTCAGGTACATGCCTTCCAGGTCAACGTCCTGGAATAACTTTCTGTCAACCAATTCATTCATTGTTGGCAAACTCTGGATGCTGCACGTTTCAGGGATCAATGCTTCCAGTTCGGTAATGTCGGAAGGCGAGGAAGGGCCGCCATAAGACGCTTTTAGTTTGTAGCCGTTGTAGGAAGGCGGATTGTGGCTGGCGGTGATGACGATACCGAGGTCAGCTTTCAACTTGACAACACCGAGGCTGATCATGGGCGTACTCACGAAACCTTCTGCAACAAGGCATTTGATGCCGTAATGGCCCAGTACGCGGGCGGTGACCGCCGTGAATAATTTACCTCCAAAACGACAGTCGTGGCCAATGACGACTTTTTTCATTTTGTGTTTTTTCATAAAAAGCGCGGTCGCTTCCGCTACCCGCTTCACATTTTCTACGGTGTACTCGTCCGCGATGATAGCGCGCCAGCCATCGGTGCCGAATTTGATTGGAATTGCCATGCAGAATAATTGAGTTGTTGAAAGAATTAAAAATGATTTTGAAAGGTTGCGGGCAAAATTATTCGTTGGGGCCATACTTTTGCTGATAATCTTCAAAAAAATACAAGATGATTCATAAGTATCCGGCAACTTCCGGTCTCTTTCCCTTTCAGGTTGTTGCAGATCATTTAAAATATGACTGATTCGTACCGCCACAAAGGCCTGCGCAAACGTTTGGTGAGCACCCTTCGCCAGCGGGGCATCAACGATGAAGCCGTACTGGCGGCCATTGCTGCGGTGCCGCGCCATTTTTTTTTAGACAAGGCTTTTGAGGAACATGCCTACGAAGACAAACCTTTTCCCATCGGGCATGAACAAACCATTTCCCAGCCATTTACGGTGGCGTATCAGTCGGCCCTGTTGAATGTTCATCCGCGGGAAAAAGTCCTCGAAATTGGTACCGGATCGGGTTATCAGGCCGCTATTCTGGCTGTTTTAGGCGCCCGGGTATATACGATTGAACGGCAGGAAGGACTTTATTTTCAGGCCAAAAGCCTGTTGTCGCGCATGGGATTCAGCACTGTAAAATGTTTTTTCGGCGACGGTACGAAGGGTTTGCCACAGTTTGCACCCTATGATAAAATCATCGTGACGGCCGGGGCGCCGATGGTGCCGGAATCGTTGCGGGAGCAATTGAAGCATCCAGGCGGCATCTTAGTCATTCCAGTGGGGGAAGATGTGCAGATGATGTATAAAATTACCCGCTTGTCAGATACCGAGTACGAAGAGGAAGTGCTGGATAGTTTCCGCTTTGTGCCGTTTTTGGCGGGAGTACAAAAACATAAAAAGTGATTTGGCTTTTTTTATTACCACAAAGAGCCACTTATTCTGCCGCGTTTTCCTTCGCAAACGACACCCTCCGGTATATTTCTGACAATAAAATATCACAATTTCCAATTTTCAGCATCTCTCCTTCTTCATAAAACTCCGTATCGATCCATTTTCCGGATTCATGTTCCAGTATCCGAACGTGTTGTTCTTTTTGAGATACGAATATGATTTGTTGCAAGCCGGGAATTTTTTTATAACAACGGGTTTTTGTTGTTTTGTCCATGTATTCAGTCGAATCTGACAATATTTCGATGATAATACCCGGATTTAGGGTGGCTTTCATATTTTTACTGGACTGATAAAATTCGTGTTGCCCGCACACCACCAGGAGATCGGGATAAAACACCTGGTTACAAGCCGGCACATACAACATTCTGTCGGAAGCGTAAACGTCGCAGTTTTTATCCAGCAGGCAATTGCCAAGCAGCCGGGTCAGGTTGCTCACAATTTTCCCATGTTCTTCCGAAGTGTATGCCATCGCCACAATTTTCCCATCCATGAATTCGTGCTTGCGTTCCGATTGGAATTCAAACTCGAAATAGGCATCCAGCGAGATGCTTTTCCCTTCCGGTACAGGATAGGCTTGTGTGGCCATAAGTAGTTATCCGTTATTAGTTATTAGTGTTGATAATCAAGCATTTGCAAAGAATTTAATCTAAACTAATTTTGCCCTTTTAGTTATTAATTCTTAAAAAACAAGTTCACGATTTGAGTAACCCCCGCGCTTTAGCCGGGGGAAATGAACGGGACAAACACAGATGGGTTTTAACCCAAAATGAGTGATCTGG
>JAYSZC010000749.1:0-3308 GCA_043738235.1 Lewinellaceae bacterium
GGGGGCCGGGGGGTGAGGTTATAACCACTCACTTCCCCGTCGCCTCCAGCACTTCCTTCGGGATCACCATATCCACCAATTGCTGGGTCTGGTCATCACCGGGCAGGTTGCTGTTGCGTTTGTCTTCGATAAACTTCCAGGAATCGTGGCCGGGACTTTTGATGGCCAGCATCCGTTTGTCTGGCGTTTTAATATAGAGGCTGTTGTCCGGCTTTCTTTCCACGTTTTCGCTGCCGAACTGGAGTCCCATCGCATAAAAAACCATACCCAGCATCGCAGTATCCGAATCGGTCATGGTCATAGTCATCGCCGCGTCGTACGGGATCAGCGCGTACAGGTGATCGCCTGTTTTACCAACGGAGGTCGGCAGGCCGTATTGGAAAAAGACGAAACGTATTTTGATCTCTTCGCTTTCAAATGCTTCCTTCAGTTGTTCCTTGATGCTTTCTTTTGGTGCAAGATCGAAGGTGGCCGGCGGCATAAAATAGAGCAGGGAATCATATTGCAGATTCAGGGTTGCGCTGTAATACTGGGCCATGTCCTGACGCATATCGAGGCTATCCTGCCTGGTTTGGGCAGCGGCAGCGGTGGCGATCAGGAGCAGCAGCGCTATTTGGGATGGGTTTTTCATAGTAAATAGTTATCGGTTATTAGTTATTGATACGAATAATGGGTTAAAACCTCACCCCCCGGCCCCCTCTCCAATGGAGAGGGGGAGCGAGTACCTTTGGCATTCCCTGGTAAAAACGCCAAGGGTGAAGTCACCCCCTCTCTGTTGGAGAGGGGGCCGGGGGGTGAGGTTATAACCCGTTATTCGCTATTGGTTAATTGAATTGACTTGCATAAACTCACGACTCACGACTCACAACTCACGACTTAAAAATCCGCCTCCATGCTGAAAATCTGGTCTTCGCGTTTGGTCATTACCCCTGCTTTCTGGTAGTCGCCCACCCGTTTTTCAAAGAAGTTGGTTTTGCCCTGGATCGAGATCATATCCATCCAGGGGAACGGATTGGGTGTTTTGTACACTTTTTCGTTGCCCAGCGACATCAGCAGGCGATCCGCTACAAATTCGATGTATTGGCTCATCATGTCCGCATTCATACCGATCAGCGACACGGGAAGCGCATCGGTGACGAATTCTTTTTCGTATTCCACCGCTTCGGTGATGATGGCTTCCACCTCTTTCGGATCGAGTTTGTGATCCAGCATGGAATATAGCAGGCAGGCGAAATCGCAGTGCAGGCCTTCGTCGCGGCTGATCAGTTCGTTGCTGAACGTGAGTCCGGGCATCAGGCCGCGTTTTTTGAGCCAGTAAATGGAGCAAAATGAGCCGGAGAAGAAAATGCCTTCCACCGCCGCAAAGGCGATGAGCCGGTGTGCAAAAGTGGGCGCCTCTTCGATCCAGCGCATGGCCCATTCGCCTTTTTTCGCTACGCAAGGCAGGTTTTGCAGGGCGTGAAACAGGAAGTCCTTTTCTTTAGGCTCTTTAATATAGGTGTCGATCAGCAGGGAATACATCTCGGCGTGGATATTTTCAATGGCTACCTGGAAGCCGTAAAAACAGCGGGCTTCGGGTATTTGAACTTCCCGCATAAAATTGAGCACCAGGTTTTCATTGACGATACCGTCGGAAGCAGCAAAAAACGCCAGCACGTGTTTGACGAAGTGGCGCTCGTCGTCGTTGAGTTTGTGTTCCCAGTCAACCAGATCAGGATTCAAATCCACTTCTTCGGCGGTCCAGAAGGATGCGACAGCCGTTTTATACATTTTCCACACCTCCTCGTAATTGATCGGGAGGATGACAAAGCGATCCGGGTTTTCGGCGAGAATAGGCTCGTATCCGACGGTTTTCTGTTCCATGCGTTTGCTATATTTGAATGTTCGTAAGTATAGAATTGAGTTAAGTGATTGTCATTTTTGCCATGCTTAGTCCCTGAATCACAACAATTTAGGGCCGACATCTCCTTTACGACCTAAAGGCCGGTGTCAATCCTGTGTTTAAAATTTCGGAACTAAATTAAGGCGGGATAGGTGATAAACGTTTTCAATGAGGATAGCGAAAGTACCGGCTCTTTTCCTGTTTTTACGGCAATATTATCCACACAGTGTTGATAACTTTCATAAAACATTGATTGTCAATATAAATTAAAAAAGTTAAATTTATCCACATTGTGGATAACTCGTGTGGATAATTTTTTTTGGAAATCCCGGAGCCAAATCAAATTTGGAATCCGGGTATATTTAAGTACTTATTTTTGAGCGAAGCACGCAAAATCTGAAGCCTGGCTTTTGCACTCCCTATCCCAGGGAAAAAAAATACGCAACAATCCCCATTTTCGGCATAAATATCTTCATAAAAAGGTAAGGACACCCCTTCTTTTTTGCTGGCACGCGCTTTTCACGGGTTCATCTGTACACCAACTTTTAATCTGTAAACATGAATCCAAATATGAAATCCTCACTTCGTACCACATTTGCCCTGACAATTATGTTTATACTCGGGCAACTTACCCTGAATGCCCAAAACGAGGCACTGGCGGGTGGCAACTTTGCCATTGGCACCGGCTTCGGATATGTGAATTCTGTGACCAGTATCCAAATTGATAACGGAGGCACCATCCTGAAAGGCGGAAACACCGGTTACCAGCTGCACATCACGCCCACGATCGGTTATTTCATCACAAACAATTTCGTTTTTGGCCTGGGTATGGATTATCTGGTAAGTTCTACACAGGACAATACGCCGACTACCGCCGGTACACAGCGCACCTCTGACACCAAGTTGCTCTTCGGGCCTTATACCCGGCTGTACTTCCCCTTCGCAGGCGACCAGGCCTTGTTTCTGGGTGCTGTGTATGGATACGGTAAGTCGGACACCGAACTTTCCATTGGCGCCGAACGCCAAAACGCGAACACTACCCTTATGACATTCGGTGCCGGTCCGGGATTTTCCATCTTCTCCAACGGGCGGGTTTCGCTGGAAACCCAGGTGAAATATAACTACGGTATCAGCAGAAATATCATCAGCGTAGGTGGCGCCAACCAAACTACCCGTACCCTGACCACTGCCTGGGATTTTGTAATCGGTATGCACTTCTATTTCAACCGGCGATAAGGGCGGTCTCAAAAGGTTTATAAAAAGGTTTATAAGGTTTATAAGGTTTATAAGGGTTGATGAGGTTTATAATACAGCCACTCAATGAAGCAACTTCCCTCATTCTGGGGTGCTATTATCAACCTCATCAACCCTTATCAACCTCATCAACCCTTATCAACCTCATCAACCCTTATCAACCTCATCAACC
>JAYSZC010000750.1:0-3307 GCA_043738235.1 Lewinellaceae bacterium
CCACTCGAATGAAGCAGGAAAATCCCTTTTTCGAGTGGCTGTATATCAACCTTATCAACCCTTATCAACCCTTATCAACCCTTATCAACCCTTATCAACCCTTATCAACCTTATCAACCTTATCAACCTTATCAACCTTATCAACCCTTATAAACCCTTATCAACCTTTAATGAACGAGCAAACTCAAAACCCCCGAAGCCACCAGCGTCAGCCCCGTAATAATTCCTGCATTGTGCTCCCAGGCATGCCAATTGAGCCGGTGCAAGCCGTGCAAAGCCAGCCAAACCCATACCAGCATTCCTGTAACGGTCGTGACGCCATAGGTAAGCGCCAGCAAAGCCACAAACCACCAGCCGTACTGACCGGCGGCGAGAAAATATCCTTCAATTTCAAGACAGGGTGAAAAAAACATGGCCACAGCCAGTGACACAATGACGCCCCACCGCGTCGATTGATTGTGCAAATGAAAATGGTGATGGAAATAATGGGACCAGATATAGTAACCTCCCAGTCCAATCAGCACAACCGGAGCAATCCATTCTGTGAAATGTTCGGCCTGGCCGGCCAAAGCGCCTCCAAGGGCTGCAAATATTCCACCCACAAGTACAGTACTGAGTACGTGCATCGAACCGGCCAAAAAGGTGACCCACATTACTTTATAATTGCTCCAGCCATCCTGTCGGCCAATCGCCAGCACCGGCAGCCAGTGACTGGGTATCAGGGCGTGAAATAAACTGAGCAGGGCACTACCGACAAGTAAGGTCTCCATGTTTAGTTATCAGTTATCTGTTATCAGTTATCGGGGTTTCAGGCTGAAATTATGAAAGTATGCATCATCCATTTCCCCATGACGAAACTGATAACTGGTAACTGATAACAGATAACCAGAAATGTTCAGACGATTTTTTCCACTTCATAAATCGAATTGATTTTCCCTGAAAAGAGGCAGTAAAAACGCGGGTTGTCACGGAGCATAGAAATTTCTGTGGGGCGACCATCATCAATATAGCTGGATTTCAGTTTTGATTTTATTGTAAAATAAGAGAAAAAGTACTCAAATTGTACTGATTCGGAAAAATACTGCCCCATTTGAGCCAGCATCTTATTTGCATTACTTGCAGGCCGGCGCGGACAATCCGTACAGATACCGGGCGCCTGGGGCCGACATGACTGATCTTCCGGAATTTGACAATCAAATTGAGGCAAGTCTTCATAAGATATTTTGTGGTGGGTGTACGCCACGGAAGACAGCGACAACAAACCGCTGAGTCCATACGGCATGATGGAGCCAAAAGGTCCGTCCATTACAGTCAATCCGCGGTCGCCAAATTGTTTGGAGGTCACAAATGCTATTTCCGACAACTCATGGGTAAGCGCAAGTGTTCCGGCATCAAAAAGTTGATTGACGGCATTCGATGCGGCATACGTGGCATTGATAACAGTGGGCGTTACCACTTGTTGCTGCAAAGGATGGGGCAGGGTAGGGTGCCGGCAAAAATCAATGACCCACTGATTCCCTTCGACCTTTGCCACATCGAGCCGGACATCCTTCAGAACAGTGATGCCAAGTTCATGTTCCACTTTTTCGCGGTAATAATGCCCCAGCAAAACCGGGTCAAACGAGTACTCTTCTGTCAGATAAAGCGCTTCTAAACGATTGAAATTAAATAAGTCATGCGATTGAATACGTTGAAAAGGGATATTTAACCTGCTACAGAAACGTTCGAATTGAAGCGGATCGGTAAAAGAGCCAAACCGGTCGATCGCATAATATTTTTCAAAGGAGGTATGTACAAAACGGCGATGCTCTGCCGTAAAGCGTTCTTTGTGCTCGTCGCTCAAAGCGGCGGTGGCAATACTGCGCGGATAATGGTACCCACTGTGCAGCCTGGCCTGGTTCACTAAAGAGGCTTTTCGAAACAACTGCACTTCTTTCTCTAAAAGCGCTATTTTTGCACCTCTTTTGGCTAAGTATAATGCGGCATAACAGCCGAAGATACCTCCGCCAACAATTACAAAATCATAATGTTGAGTATTCATTCGCGCTGCAAAGTAAGCTCTATGACAATTCCACCGAATTGTCTTTTTAAATGGTCACTTTGGCCCGATGCTTGTAATATCCCACGTGGCCCCCGTTTTCGGTTAATCTGTATCCTTAGAAGCATGAAACTTTATTTACTCCATTTCGCCACAGTTGTACTGTGCTTTGTTGTTTGTCCTCTTTTTGCGCAACAAACTTCGACTTTTCCAACAGCAGGATTTCAACTGAAAAAATATAAATTCGATGAAATGTCCGTTGTCGGCACGCACAACGGATTGATTGTCAAAGAAGGAGGCGTTTCCGGCATCGTCTACCAAAACGGCGTCTTTTATCTGATCAGTGATCGCGGCCCGAATGCCGATGTGGCTGCGGGTACGGCTGCCAAAGGTAAGACGCCCCTGCTATTTCCTTTTCCAAAATATGCCCCAAAAGTATGGCAGGCCACCCTGGAAGGAGACAAATTGCAGGTACTGCGCAAATATTCCATCAAACGTCCGGATAATTCAACGGCGAGCGGACTGCCCTTGCCACCATCGGGGGGTAATCCTGAAGATATGGCCTGGTCTGATACCTTCGGAACAACTATTCCTTATGACACCTGGGGACTGGATGCAGAAGGACTGGCTCGCACACCGAATGGTGATTGGTGGATATGCGAAGAGTACGGCACCAGCATCTGGCAACTCGATGCGCAATTCAGGGTAAAAAAACGTTATACACCCTTTCCATCTCAACCGCAGGACGTAGCAATTGATCCGGTATGGGGAAAGCGCCGCCCAAACCGGGGTTTTGAAGGCATCACTTGTACGCCCAATGGCAAAGTATATGCCTTGTTGCAGAGTCCGGCAAATATTCCAGACGAAAAAACCGGTCAGAAATCCCGCCTGCATCGCCTGTTGGAACTTGATCCCGCTACGGGAATTACCCGCACGTTTATTTATGAACACGCGGCGCCCCAGGGAAATATTCGCAACCAGGACTGGAAAATTGGAGACATCGCAGCGATCAACAACAAGGAGTTTCTGGTGCTGGAACACGCCGAACGCAAAATGGAATCTGTCAAAAACATCTATAAAATCAGCATAGAAACTGCTACTCCATTGTCCGCTGCACTGGAATCCAATACACCCATCGAGGCATTGCTGGATGCGAACACACTGATCTCTAAGGGTATATACCCAGTAAAAAAGCATTTGCTGGCAGACCTTACACAATTGGGCTGGGAGCAAGGCCATGACAAACCCGAAGGGCTTACCGTAATGAAC
>JAYSZC010000751.1:0-8556 GCA_043738235.1 Lewinellaceae bacterium
TGCCGCTGGATGCGCAGGAAACGTCATATTTCGCCGCATCGGCAAGGATGGTAAGTTTACGGGTAATGCGCTCGTAGTTCATGGTGTTTCAACGAATAAAAGACACAATTTGTTTTTAAAATAGCCATAATTTGTTTTATGAAATAAGAACAGGAGTTTGTTTTTATCAGGCGCTAGACAGTATCTATCCCGAATTTCTGTAATTTCTTCAAAATGGAGCCACTTGCATCGGTAGCACGGCTTTCAAGCCGTCGGGACAAGGGCATTCATGCCCGTTCCGGGCGCCTTAAAAGGCGCTATCCCGACGGCCTGAAGGCCATGCTACCATGGGAACTTGCGCTGAGGACATGATACCAAGCCAAAAAGAACTTTACACTGCCGACTTCGCGCTGAAAACTTCACACTTTTTTTAAGTGTAACTTGAAAAATTCTCACAACTTGAGTTACCTTTGCGTTCGCTTTTGGAAAAGGTATGTCTATTCATGCCGTTTTCCCATTGATTTTGAACGAGTTATAATAATTTTCAGTAAAATAACGGTATGCCTACTATTAATCAGCTTGTACGCAACAGCCGCGAAAAAGTGGAATACGCCAGCAAAAGCCGCGCGTTGAACTCTTGTCCGCAACGTCGTGGTGTTTGCACCCGTGTGTACACTACTACACCGAAGAAACCGAACTCTGCGCTGCGTAAAGTTGCCAAAGTGCGTCTCACCAACAGCATTGAGATCATCGCCTACATTCCGGGTGAAGGTCACAACCTGCAGGAGCACTCCATCGTACTCGTGCGCGGCGGTCGTGTAAAAGACCTGCCGGGTGTACGTTACACCATTGTGCGTGGCGCATTGGATACTGCCGGTGTGAACAACCGCAAAAAGAGCCGTTCCAAATACGGTTCGAAGCGTCCGAAGAAATAAATTTATTAATGATGAATGATGAATGATGAATGATAAATCTGCAAGATTCCGTTCGTTGTTCGGTGATTCATCATTTATCATTCATCATTCATCATTATAGAAAATGCGTAAGCACAAACCGAAACCTCGAGTATTGGCCGCTGATCCGCGTTATAGCGATACGATGGTAACACGTTTCGTCAATAACCTGATGTGGGAGGGCAAGAAGAGCGTTGCATTTGGGATTTTTTACGATGCCTTAGACCTCGTAAAAACCCGCACCAACGAGGACGAGTTGCAAGTCTGGAAAAAAGCGTTGAACAACGTGATGCCACAAGTGGAAGTTCGCAGCCGCCGTATCGGTGGTGCAACTTTCCAGATTCCAACCGAACTCCCTGCTAACCGTAAAATCTCGATTGGCATGAAGTGGCTCATCAAATATGCACGCGCCCGCAGCGGCAAAGGTATGGCCGAAAAACTGGCTGCCGAAGTTATTGCCGCAGCAAAAGGTGAAGGCAGCGCTGTTAAAAAACGGGAAGACACCCACAAAATGGCCGAGGCGAACCGCGCCTTTGCACATTTCAGGACCTAATCACGTTTTGCAGCGTACACCATTTCTTACCGTCGAGGTTGCCCCCGCCAGATTTATTTGGCGGGGCCAATTTTCGGCGGTATTGGTTTTTTTAAATCACTCAATATTATAACAAGTCATGGCAAACGACCTCCGGTACACCCGTAATATCGGTATTGCCGCTCACATTGACGCAGGTAAAACAACCACAACTGAGCGTATTCTTTACTACACCGGTGTAAACCACAAAATTGGTGAGGTACACGAAGGTGCAGCTACCATGGACTGGATGGAGCAGGAGCAGGAGCGTGGTATCACGATCACTTCTGCCGCCACCAAATGCCAGTGGAAAGTAGCCGACCAATTATTTGACTTCAATATTATCGATACACCCGGTCACGTGGACTTTACCGTCGAGGTAAACCGCTCCCTGCGTGTATTGGACGGTTTGGTGTTTTTGTTTTCAGCAGTAGACGGCGTAGAGCCGCAATCTGAAACCAACTGGCGCCTGGCTGATAACTATAAAGTGCCGCGTATTGCGTTCATCAATAAAATGGACCGCGCCGGTTCCGATTTTTTCATGTGTGTCACCGACATGAAAGCAAAATTGGGCGCCAATGCCATTCCCTTGCAGGTGCCCATCGGTTCCGAGCACAACTTCAAAGGCGTGGTCGACCTCGTAAGCGGCAGAGCCATTGTGTGGAATGAAGAAGACCACGGCATGACTTTCACAGAAATTCCGGTTCCGGAAGATCTCGTAGAAACCGTGTTTGAATACCGCCAGAAACTCATCGAAGAAGTTGCCGGATACGACGACTCGCTGCTGGAGAAATTCTTCGAAGACCCGGAAAGCATCACCATCGACGAAATGCGCGCCGCAATCCGCGCCGCTGTCATCGATATGAAAATGACCCCGGTCATGTGCGGTTCCGCTTTCAAAAACAAAGGCGTACAGGCTTGTCTGGATGCGGTTTGTTACTTCCTGCCTTCTCCTTTGGATAAAGAAAGCATCAAGGGTACCGATCCGAAAACAGAAAAAGAGATCACGCGTCAACCCAAAATAACCGAACCGTTTACTGCCCTGGCATTCAAAATCGCAACCGACCCCTTTGTAGGCCGTTTGTGCTTTATCCGGGTATATGCAGGTAAATTGGATGCAGGTTCCTACGTTTTGAATACCCGCACAGGCGATAAAGAACGTATCAGCCGCTTGTACCAGATGCACGCGAACAAGCAGAACCCGATCGACGCTGTTGAAGCGGGTGATATTTGCGCTGCGGTCGGTTTCAAGGATATTCGCACCGGCGATACGCTGTGCGATGTAGCACACCCCATCGTGCTCGAATCGATGGTGTTCCCGGAACCGGTAATCGGTCTGGCCATCGAGCCGAAAACGCAAAAAGACCTGGACAGACTGGGCATGTCGCTCAACAAACTGGCTGAGGAAGATCCGACTTTCCGCGTGAAATACGACGAAGACACGAACCAGACGATCATTTCCGGTATGGGCGAACTTCACCTGGAGATCATCGTGGATCGCCTGCGCCGCGAATTCAAGGTGGAATGCAACCAGGGCGCGCCACAGGTAAACTACAAAGAGGCTTTGACGAAAACGACCACACACCGCGAACGTTTGAAAAAACAATCGGGTGGTTCGGGTCTCTTCGCCGATATGGAATTTGAACTCGGCCCTGCCGATGAGGAATTCCTCGCCAGCGACGATTTTAAAAGCGGCAAGAAAAAACTCCAGTTTGTTTGGGCGATTGTCGGTGGTGCAATTGATAAAAACTATCAAAAACCCATCGCCGACGGTTTCACTCAAATGATGAACAACGGTATCCTCGCAGGTTACAACATCGACTCGATGAAAGTACGCGTCCTCGACGGTGGTATGCACTCCGTGGACTCGAAACCCATCGCCTTCGAATTGTGTGCGAAAGAGGGTTTCCGCGCTGCCGCTCCGGCGACCAAACCACAGATCATGGAACCCATGATGAAACTGGAAGTAATCACACCGGAAGAATACGTCGGCCCGGTTATCGGCGACCTGAACCGCCGTCGCGGTATGCCGAAAGGCCAGGAAACCCGTATGGGCGGCGCTGTTGCCATCCAGGCGGAAGTACCTTTGGCGGAAATGTTCGGTTATGTAACCGCACTGCGTACCCTGACCTCCGGTCGCGCTTCTTCTACCATGGAATTCAGCCACTACGCGCCGCCGCCTGAAAGCGTGGCTAAAGCGGTTATTGAGAAAGCGAAAGGTGGAAAAGCGTAAGTTTTTTTGAGCATAAAAGATTGATTTTCAATCTGTTGGAATAGAAAGAAGCCCGGTAACGCTGATGCGTTATCGGGCTTTTTTTGAATGAGGGATGAGGGATGAGGAATGAGGAATGATACAGCCACTCTAAAAAGAAATGTTTTCCCTCTCTTTCGGTACAAACGCTTTTCATCCCTCATCCCTCATTCCTCATTCCTCATCCCTACTCATTCCACACAATACCACCAACTTCCGCCAAAGGCAAACAACTGACATACACCCCCGGCATCGGGTCATAATTCAGTACTTCCGTGCCGATTTTTTGCGACGTATAGTAGCCCAACAGGGTCAGTTCTTTGATCCTGCGATAAAAATGTGTGGGAGCGTCTGCCGACAAACGAATGCCCCATAAGGAAGGCGGTTGTTTGGCCGCTTCTTTGTCCATTTGCAGCAGCAGCGCATGTTGCCGTTCCGCCGGACAGTCTGCAAATTTCAGGTTGTATTCCCGGATGCACAGCTGTTCAAAGGCAGCCAAACCCGAGAGAAAGTCCTTCTGTTCATCGGGAGCAAGCAGCTCTTTCAACATTTTATCGATGAATTTATCAATGTGTAGGTCTTTGGCGCCGGGCGTTTTGGTGCGGGGCAGGATGCGTTCGGCAATGGCAGCAATCGTACGCGCCTGTTCCTGTGTCAGAAACTCGGGTTTCCAGTTCAGGTGTTTGCCGGCAGAACAACTGATGAACAGCTCGGACAAAGCCGTTGCCGAAACCGCATAGCCCAGGAAAAGGGCCGTTGTTTTTAATGCTTTCCTTCGATTCATAGGTAGTTATCCGTTATTAGTTATCAGTTATTAGTGTTGACAATCAAGCATTTGCAAAGAATTTAACCTAAACTATTTGCCTGATAAGTAGGTGTGCAAAATTAGTTAGTCAGATGTTTGAAAACCTGGCCAAAGCATACCAAATACAGTTTTGGTCGGGTACTAACATGAGTCATCCCCGATTTTTGGAACGCCTTCAAACAGAGCGGATTCGACGGTAGCACGGCCTTCAGGCCGTCGGGATAGCGTCTTTTAAGACGCTTGGAACGGGCTAAATCGGGCATAAATGCCCTTTTACCGACGGCCTGAAGGCCGTGCTACCGTCGAATCCGCTCCTGGTTGCAGAAATTCCAAAATTCGGGATAACTCATGTTTCACATTGCACTTGGCAACCATAATTTGGCGCGAAAAAACATTTTTTACAAATGATTGGTTATCAACGTCTCACGATTCACGACTCACCACTCACGACTCACAGTCTCTTGTTCTTCATTTCCTGCACGGCAAAATCAACCGCCCGGGCTGTTAGCGCCATATAGGTAATAGAAGGATTGACACAGGAAGAAGAAGTCATACAAGCCCCATCGGTCACGAATACGTTTGGCACGGCATGTACCTGGTTGTTGCCGTTCAGCACCGAGGTTTTGGGGTCTCTGCCCATACGCGCTGTACCCATTTCGTGTACGCCCACGCCAATGCCGCCCGCGTGATCGAAGGTACTGATATTTTTAAAACCGGCTTTTTCGAGCATCTCCGCCGCATCCGCCTGGATGTGCTTGCGCATGGCCATTTCGTTTGTTTTAAACTCACAATCGAAAGCCAGTGTCGGTAAACCAGCCTTGTCTTTCAGGTCGTGGTTGAGCGTCACCTTGTTTTCGTGGTAGGGCAGGCACTCGCCAAAACCGACGAGGGTCATGCCCCAGCCGCCCGGTTTGAACAGGTTTTCCTTAAAATCGGCCCCGATTCCTTCACTGTTCACTCCCCCACCCCAGTTGCCCCGGCTGCCGCCGCCCTGGTAACCATATCCGCGCAGGAAGTCGGGGTGTTGCGTTTGTTCATTGAGGTTACGGTAGCGCGGGATGTAGATGCCGTTGGGCCGGCGTCCTTTGTAGTACTGGTCTTCAAAACCATCGTAACTGCCCATCGCGCCGAGGCGGTAGTGGTGATCCATCAGGTTGTGCCCCAGTTCGCCGCTGTCGTTGCCCATGCCGTTGGGGAAACGATCGGATGTAGAATTCAGCAAAATAGAAGTCGAACCCAGCGTGGAAGCATTCAGGAAAATGATGCGGGCAAAAAATTCAGTCGTTTCGAGGGTGACCGTGTCTACAATTCTGACGCCGGATGCTTTGCCCGTTTTTTCATCATACATAATGGAATGCACCGCCGAATCGGGGCGAAGCGTCAGGTTGCCGGTGGCATCGGCAGCAGGCAGGGTAACGGCGTTGCTGCTGAAATATGCGCCGAAGGGGCAGCCCCGCGAACAACGGTTGCGGTACTGGCATTTGCCGCGGCCGTTCATGGGTTCGGTCAGGTGCGCCACCCGCCCGATGGTCAGGTGACGACCTTTAAAGGTGCTTTCAATGCGCGCTTTCACGTGTTTTTCCAGGCAATTCAACTCCATAGGCGGCAAAAAATGCCCGTCGGGCAAATGCGGGAGTCCCAGTTTTTCGCCGCTGATGCCCACGTATTTTTCCACGTAGGTGTACCAGTCCTGAATGTCCTTGTAGCGGATGGGCCAGTCGATACCAATACCTTCTTTGGCATTGGCCTCAAAATCGAGGTCGCTCCAGCGGTAGCATTGTTTGCCCCAGAGCAGGGAACGCCCGCCGACCTGGTCGCCGCGAATCCAGTCGAAACGTTTGATTTCAGTGTAGGGGTTTTCTACATCATTGACATGGAAATGTTTATTGGCTTCATTGATGAATCCGCTGCGTACCTGTATGTGGTATTTCCGGGTATCTTCATACGACAGGCGACCGCGGTGCTCAAAATCCCAGTGTTCGTGGTTCATAGTCGGGTAATCCGTCACGTGGCGCACCATTCTGCCGCGTTCCAGCACCAGCGTTTTTAAACCTTTTTCACAAAGTTCTTTGGCCGCCCAGCCGCCGCTGATACCCGAGCCGATCACAATGGCATCATAGGTATGGCTTTCGTTGACTTGTGTGATAAAATTTGCCATAGTGGATGTTGAGATTGTTGAGGATGTTGAGGATGTTGAGAGTTTGATGGTTTGGAGGGTTTGGGGGGTTTGGGGGGTTTGGAGGGTTTTCATTTCAAGCAGCCGTAAAAGTATAATTTTCCCATTTACTTTCTGAAATATACACCTGCGCAGCATTTGGCGGTGCGGCATTGATGAAAAAATCCGGTTTCCTGAATTTTTTGTAATATTTTAGCGTATCGTTCACCAACAACCTTCAAAAATGAAGCACTATCAAATCCTGCTTTTGTCAGGACTGCTCTGTCAAAGCGTCCAGGCTCAAAACTTCCCGTACACTTTCAGCGTGGAAAAATACACAAATGTGGATATTTGAAGGAACCAATGATGTGGAACTGCATTTCGGCCCGACAGAGGTGAATAACCCCGTTGCTTTTTTTGAATTTACCGGGCCACTGATCGGATTTATGGATACTTACTCTTTCCCGGACGATGAATTTGACAACCTGTGGTATCTGGTTGGAACGGTTGATAATCCGGTCGTACATTTATTGATAGACATCGAGGGATTTGATACGATGCATCATACGCTCGACGGGGCGCCGGGTGATGGCCAAGCGCATAAAAAAGGCGTCACCCCGCAGTGGGATGACGCCTTATATTTTTCTACAAACAAGATCGCTTACAGCGAAATGTGTTTGAAACCAGTCACTGTCAGCTCTTTATCGAGGCTTTTCAGGTACTGATCTACCGTCACGTCATTGTTTTTCACAAATTTCTGGCTGAGCAGGGTGCTTTCCTGGAAAAATTTGTTCAGGCGACCGAGGGCAATTTTTTCCAGCATTTCTTCTGCTTTGCCTTCGTTGCGGGCCAGTTCTTTACCGATTTCAATTTCTTTTTCGATAATTTTCGGATCCACATCGTCGCGGCTCACAGACACCGGGTTCATGGCGGCGATTTGCATAGCCACATCGCGGCCGGCCGGCCCGAATTCGTTTTCGGCTTTGTTCAGCGCTACCAGCACCGAACGTTTGTTGTTCGAGTGGTTGTAGGTCAGAATCTGCGCGCCTGTAAGCGGTTCGTAGCGGCTCAGTTCGATTTTTTCACCGATGATACCGTTTTGTTCGCCTACTTTATCGGCGATCGTTACACTGCCCTCGTACGGGAGCGCCAGCAGCGCATCCAGCGTTTCGGGGGATTTTTCGAGTGCGATATCGGCTATTTTAGTCGTCATCGCCACGAAACTTTCATTGCGGGCGGCAAAGTCGGTTTCGCAGTTCAGCGATACGATCACGCCACGCGTCTGGTCGGCATTGGTGATCGCAATAACAACGCCTTCTTTTGCTTCGCGTTCTTCGCGTTTGGCAGCTTTGGCGATACCTTTTTTGCGCAGCCAATCCTGAGCGGCTTCATAATCGCCATTGGATTCTTCCAGGGCTTTCTTGCAATCCATCATACCTGCGCCGGTCAGTTCGCGCAGTTTCTGGATATCGGAGACAGCAATTTTTACCATTATATTCGGTTGAATTGATGTTGATTGAAAATGATGTTTGTTATCCTGATCAGTGCAAAATCAGTTAGGACAAAATCTTCTGTAATGCATTTACTTACATTGCATTTTGCCCTTTGCTATTTTGCCTTTTTATTTAGGCTTCTGCCGTTTCCTTCTCTTCCCCTTTCATCGCTTTGCGTTCTTCCAGTCCTTCCCGGATGGCGTCCACTAAGTAATTGGTGATGAAGTAGATGGCTTTGGAAGCGTCGTCGTTGCTGGGGATAGCGAAATCTACCAGGGTTGGGTCGGAGTTGGTATCGACCATACCGAAGGTTTTTACGCCCAATTTTTTGGCCTCTGCCAATGCCAGG
>JAYSZC010000752.1:0-8548 GCA_043738235.1 Lewinellaceae bacterium
GCTTAGGTTACCACCTCAAACCATCGAACCTTTCAAACTATCAAACCCTTTCAAACCATCAAACCTTTCAAACCATCAAACTGTAGTTTCCAACCTTCCAAATGCCCTTTCCACGAAACGGGCATTTTTTTATGCCTTTTACTGTGCACTTTCGGGCCAGGATGCATCTTGCATAATATCTTATTTCAAATCCAATTTTCTCCACTGGCGTAGTCAACCCGGTCTGAATTCGTATGCCGTACGTTCAGTACCGGCATTGCTGCGCCCAAAATCAAGTTGCCATGAAAATCTTTCTGTTCATGCTGGCCGGCATGTGTACCTCGGCACTGCTTTTGGTACATAACAACACCGTTTTACAAGGAACCATTACCGAAGAAAGTACCGGCGAGACGCTCATTGGGGCAGCCGTAAAAATCTTCAAAGGCCCTGATTTAATCAAAGGGGTGGTTACCGATTACAATGGACATTACCGGATCGAAATAGACCCCGGGACTTACGATGTAGAAGTCGATTATACCGGATACACCACTAAAAAAACGACGGGTGTGAAAGTGCTGGAAGGCCAGCTCAATACTTTTGACTGTGTTTTGTCAAGTGCTGTTACGCTGGATGTGATGGAGATCACGTCTTACAAGGTGCCACTGATCGAGCAGGACAGAACCAATAGCGGGAAAGCCCTTACTTCCCAGGAAATTCGATCTTATCCAGCGTCTAAATCAGTACCCTCCAACCAACCGGCCAAAGGAAAGCGAAGAGAAAAAGCCGGGGAAATCTCAAAGAAGGAGGATAAGTTAGAAGCGCCCCCAGAAATGGAAATGCTCGACATTGCCACGCAGGATGAATCTCCTGAAAATTATGCGTATATCGTTGAAAATCAATTCCTTCAGGCCACTGCTAACCCCGTTTCCACTTTTTCGATCGACGTGGATGGCGCAGCCTATGCCAATGCGCGCAGGTTTCTAAATATGGGCCGGCTGCCGCCCCGGGATGCGGTGCGAATTGAAGAGTTTGTCAATTATTTTGATTATCAATACGCACAACCTGCCGATGGAAAACCATTTGCAGTGCATACCGAACTAGCCAAATGCCCATGGAGTCCCCAACACCACCTGCTATCTATCGGTCTGCAGGGCAGGGAAATCGAAACGGGCCAGTTGCCGGCGTCCAATTTTGTTTTTTTGGTCGACGTATCCGGCAGTATGGATGACCCCCATAAGTTACCTTTAGTGCAGTCCTCGCTTTTGATGCTGACGGACTACCTCCGCCCACAAGACCGGGTTGCGCTGGTGGTGTATGCCGGTGCGGCGGGCCTGGTATTGTCATCCACGCCGGGTAATCAAAAGGAAAAAATAAAAGCGGCTATCGAATCGCTCGGTGCAGGGGGCAGCACGGCGGGTGCAGCAGGTATCCAACTGGCTTACCAGACTGCAAGAACAAACTTCGTCAAAGGCGGGAATAATCGCGTCGTGTTGTGCACCGACGGCGACTTCAACGTGGGTGTCAGCGATGATGCGTCGTTGATACAACTTATTGAAAAAGAACGGGAAAGCGGCATTTTTCTAACGGTCATGGGTTTTGGGATGGGTAATTACCAAGATGCTAAAATGCAGCAATTAGCCAATAAAGGCAACGGCAACCACGCCTATATCGATCAATTGGCAGAGGCAAAAAAAGTACTGATCAATGAATTTGGCGGAACACTTTTCACCATTGCCAAGGATGTGAAAATTCAGATCGAATTTAACCCTGCCAAGGTGGCTGCCTATCGCCTGATCGGGTATGAAAACCGGATGCTGCAACGCGAGGATTTTGATGACGATACCAAAGATGCGGGAGAACTGGGGGCCGGTCACCGGGTGACGGCGCTGTACGAAATTATACCGGCAGGGCAAGATATTCCGGTGGCGAGTACAAATGGCGACCTCAAATACCAGAAAACAAAACTTTCAGCGGCTTCCAAAGGCAATGATCTGCTGACCCTGAAATTGCGTTACAAACAACCCAAAGCTGGGGCTTCCAGCGAATTGATGCAAACCGTTGTGCTGGACAAGCCGGCTACTGACCTGAGCGAAAATCTCACGCTGGCCGCCGCAGCGGCATCTTTCGGCATGGTACTTCGCAATTCCACCTATAAAGGCAATGCCACTTATCAATCCGCTTTGTTGCTGGCTAAAAAGGCCGCTAAAAATGACCGTTCGGGTTACCGGGCCGAATTGTGCAGATTGATCGAAAAGGCGGGAGCGATCAGGTAGTGTATGGAATTTGGGCCGGGGGGTGAGGCCCACACACGAAAAAAAATTGCGGGCGACAAAGCTTTCGCTTCGGTCGCCCGCATATTGCAAACAGGGTGTTCCTTCTTCTTATTTCAGATTGAATGCGCCAGTACCAACGAGGTAACCTTTGTTGTAAATTTCAACAGCGTATTTACCTTTTACGAAATTCTGGCCTGGCTGCCATGCACCGCAAACTTCGGTTTCACCGTTGGAGTAGTTGCAGGTAGCAGTGGTTGTGTAGCGGAATTCAGATTCGTTGCGCTTGTCATTGGAAACACCTGAACCGAGGCTTTCGATAGCCAAAGGTGCGCCGGTTGGGTCAACAATGCGGAGATAGAAAGTCTCTTCACCTGCAGCAACCACTTCATTGGGTTCGGTTGTGAAGCAGATATTCAGTTTGTCCACATTTTTGGCTTTGCTTTTCGCTTTTTCTTTACCGCTGCTTTTTACAGTTACTGCTTTGGTCGTGATGTTTCTTACACGGATAGCAGAAGCAATGTCTACTTTTTTAGACAGTTGGACGCGTTCTGTTTCCAGCGCAGTTTTTTCAGAGATCAAAGCGGCTTTAGCGCTGCCTTCTTCCTGCAATTTGGTTTGCGTTTCGTTCAGGGAAGCGCTCAATTCCTGTGTTTGGGTAGTCAGTTGCGTGTTGGTTTCGGTCAGAATCCCGACTTGTTTTTTCAGGTCTTCGATCTGAGCCAGGAATTCGTTTTTCTGACGCTCCAGGCCGGCCATGCCACCTTTGTAGTCTTTATTGCTACGAATCAGTCCTGCAATCTGGTTTTTAGAAGTTTCCAGTTCCTGCAGTTGCTGGTTGATTTTGGCATCCAGTTCTGCATTGATACCTTTTTGTTGCTCCAATTGGGTAACAGCCTCATTGTATTTCAGATCCAATTCGGTGAAAGCATCTTTCTGTTGGGTGAGTTCCATCGTAGTGGAATCCAGTTGCTTGCTGGTGTTGTATTTGCTCACCAAAAGGAAGACACACAAGCCGAGGAGTGCGGCAATAGCGACGCCCATAATGGTCGTCATACGCTTCTGGTTATTTGGTTCGTTATTGCCGTAATTAGGGGTTGCGGGCTGATTGAAATTGGTGGGTGTGCTCATAATTATTTAGAAAAGTGTGTGAAAGGTTTAACGTAAATTCGTTTGATGTCGATTTGATTACATAAGCGGGTGATGCGATGAATGTTTGTTGGGTTGCTGTGTGTTGTCGTATTTGTGAATGTTGCAGATAAAACCGCTTTTGGCTCACTTTATTGCCCGCAAGTTATTGTGGTTATATGGGGATATTTTTTCAAAAAAATATAACTGCTTGATTATCAGGGTTAAATTATTTTTAAAAAATATTATTTCCTGAAAATTACCTCGAAAACCTCTATTCGCAGATGAAGGGTGAATACCTATCTTTGTGTCGGGGTTTTCACGGATACTCCCGGGGAATAACACTTAGCCGCCCGGATTAAATGGCAAAGGGCGACACACCAAAAGCAATACCATCACTTTAAATACACCTGCATGTCTGCATTTGACACCTACGATTTATACAATATCCTGTTCCTCGACATAGAAACGGTGCCGGGTTTTGCCGAGTTTGAAGAAATGAACGAGGAATTACAGGAACTTTGGGGCATCAAATGCCGCTCGATCCTGCGCAAACCCGCCGACGAAGAAATCAGTTACGATGAAATGGCCGAACTTTTTCGCCTGAGAGCGGGCATTTATGCCGAGTTCGCTAAAATCGTGTGCATTTCGGTGGGGTTTATCACACGCCAGCCGGGCAGCGACGAACCTTTGCTGCGCCTCAAGTCATTCAGCAACCACCTCGAAGCCAGTATCCTGGACGATTTCAGCGAAGTGCTGTCCAAACATTTCAACAACCCCGACAAATTTGCCCTTTGCGGTCACAATATCCGCGAGTTCGATATTCCCTATATCTGTCGTCGCATGATGATCAACCAGCTGTCGCTGCCTAAAATGATCGACATTGCCGGTAAAAAGCCCTGGGAAACCAAACACATGCTCGATACCATGGAAATGTGGAAATTCGGCGATCTCAAAAACTACACTTCGCTGCGCCTGTTGACGGCTGTGTTCGATATTCCTTCTCCCAAGGACGATATGAGCGGCGCCGATGTGGCCGGGGTGTACTGGGAAGAACGCGACCTCGACCGGATTGCTACTTATTGTGAAAAGGATGTGCTGGCAACGGTGCAATTGTTTTTGAGAATGAAACGAATGCCGCTGTTGAGAAATGATCAGATTGTCGTCGTTAGATAAATCCGATATTTGCCCGTTATGAGAAATCATTTAGTAGCACCTTCCATGTTGGCTGCCGATTTTACCCGACTGGCCGAAGAGATTGACATGGTTAATCGCAGTGAAGCCGACTGGTTTCACCTCGATGTAATGGATGGCCGTTTTGTGCCGAATATCACGTTTGGCATGTTTATCATCGAGGCTATCGGTCGTCTGGCCCGCAAACCGCTCGATGTCCACCTGATGATCGTTGAACCGGAGAAATACATCGAATCGTTCCGTAAAGCCGGCGCGGAAGTGATTACGGTACACGCGGAAGCCTGTCCGCACCTGCACCGCACCCTCCACCAGATCAAGGAATGCGGCGCCAAAGCCGGCGTGGCCCTGAACCCGCACACGCCCGTTCAGATATTGGAAAATGTGATCGAACACATCGACCTGGTTTGTATCATGTCGGTGAATCCGGGTTTCGGCGGGCAAAAGTTTATTTACCAGACCATACCGAAAGTACGGCAGTTGAAAGAAATGATCGACACCTATAATAGTATGGCGATGATCGAAATAGATGGAGGCGTGGGGCTACACAATGCCGAATCGCTCCTGCAGGCCGGCGCGGATGTGCTCGTGGCAGGTAGCAGCGTATTCGCGGCAAGCGACCCGGAAGCAACGATCAGGCAGTTAAAAGCGTTTAAAGCGGGGTTTGATTTTTAGGTTGATGAGGGTTTATAAGGTTGATGAGGTTTATATACATCCGCTCGAAAATGAAGCATCCACTCGAAAAATAACTCATTTTACTGTTTTTCGAGTGGATGTATATCAACCTCATCAACCTTATAAACCTTATAAACCCTCATCAACCCTCATCAACCTTCATCAACCTTTGAATGAAAAAGATAGATAAACTACTCCTAACCAGTTTCATCGGCCCCTTTGCGGTGTCGTTTTTTATCGCGCTTTTCGTCCTGATTATGCAGTTTTTATGGCTGTATATTGACGACATTGCGGGTAAAGGGGTGAGTATTTTTATCATGCTCGAACTGATCGGCTACCTGTCCATCTCCACGTTCCCGATGGCATTGCCCATCGCGATGCTGATTGCGTCGGTGATGGTGTTGGGCAATCTGGCGGAACGGTATGAACTTTCCAGCATGAAATCGGCGGGTGTGCCGCTGATCCGTATCATGCGTTCGCTGATTTTCTGTGCAGCGGGCGTCGGTTTGTTCTCTTATATCTGTTCGGATTTTATTATTCCGATTTCCAACCTGGAATTCAAATCGAGGCTCTACGATATTCGCCGTCAAAAACCAGCCCTGACCCTGGAAAAAGGGGTGTTTAATGAAGATTTTCGCCAGTTTGTGATCAAAATCGGCAAAAAAGAGGAAGACGGCGAAACGATTGGCGATATTATGATTGAAGACCAGACCAATATCGGGCAGGTGAAATTCAATCAGATACTGGCAGACAGCGGCCAAATGTACACGACCCGGGACAAACGTTTTTTTGTGATGAACCTTTTTAACGGCACCCAATACCAGGAGCCGGGCAACCAGGGCGCCACGCCGCAAAAACAAAAATTTCCTTTTATCCGCACCAACTTCATATCGCTGACCAAAGTATGGGATATGCGGGAATTCGAGATGGTGAGCACGGACAAGGATCGGTTCAGTCAGCAGCGTTCTATGCTGAGTATGAATCAGTTGCGAACCAATATGGACTCATTGGAAATATCCATGCAGGCCGGCAGACAGGCTTTTGCGGATGATATGCTGAGCAATATGAAACGCCCCTTAGTGAAACCTGTACCCGCTATCCCGCCGCCACCGGCTTATGCGCAACCAAATAAAGCCAAAGGCAAACTGAAAATTACCACGCCGCCGGTACAGGCGGAACCGCAACGTCCGGTCAGGGCCAGGCTCCCGAAACAGCAGATTACCAAACCGCTTACCGAATATGCCGATTTTGCCCAGGTGTTTGGGGCGGAATACCGCCCGGCATTACAAAAAGAAGCGGTAACAAGGATCAAACTGACCAAAAACGCGCTCGAAACCCGCAAAAACCAGATTGATGCCCGCCGAAAGGAATTTGTCAAAACCGGCTATGAACTGTTTACAAAATACAGTTTTGCCCTGGTGTGTTTTATTTTCCTGTTTGTCGGCGCACCCATGGGCGCTATTATCCGGAAAGGTGGTTTCGGTTATCCCATCCTGGTTTCCATTATTTTCTTCGTCATCTTTATCGTGCTGACCATCGTTTGCCGAAAATTGGCCGAATCCTATATTATGACACCCTTTTGGGCGGCTATGGTGCCTTGCATTGTGTTGATTCCGGTAGGCATTTTCCTGACACGGAAAGCCATGAATGACTCCCAATTGTTCAATACCGACCGGCTCGACCGCCTGTGGCAGTGGTTGATGGAGCGACTGGAACAAAGAAAAACGAAAATCGCATGAAGGGCATTTGGGAGAACAAATGGTTTGCTATTCCGGTACTGATTTTCTTAGCCATCGGTATCTTTTTGCTTTATATACTACCTTATGGCAATGAAATCCTTTTTTTTAATGCCTGGCGTAAGGAACCTTTTAATACCATTTTTCGCCTTTGTACGATCCTGGGGGAAGTCTTTGTCTACATAGCGCTTGGCATTGCAGCGCTGCTTTGGCGTTATCGGTTTACGGTATTAATTGCTTTATCCGGCCTTTTTATCCTGCCGCTCGGCTATGCCCTGAAAGACCAGATTGCGATAGATCGCCCGAAAACATACTTTGAAAAGCAGGGCGTTTATGGCAATGTGGTGGTGGTGCCGGAAGTTGAATTGAACAGCGGCCGCACCAGCTTCCCTTCCGGCCATACCTTGTCGGCTTTTACCCTGTACAGCATGTTAAGCCTGATTGCAGGGCGTAAACATGCCCGCTGGGGACTACTTTTTGCCTTGCTGGCCATTGCCGTTGGTATTTCCAGGATATTTCTGGTACAACATTTTTTAGCCGATATTCTCGCCGGAGCCGTTGCCGGAATGTTCTGCGCGCAGTTCATCTGGTGGCTCAACGGACGGGCGTTTTTTCAGAGAATGACCTTTCTGGATACGGGAATTAGAAGGAATGAGGGATGAGGAATGAGGAATGATGAATGATGAATGATGAATGAGGAATGATGAATGATGAACGATGAATATTTGGCCCGACAGGTGAAGTGAATTTTGTTTATTTTCTTTTAAGAATTTGATTTTCAATAGATTAGATTTTTTTCCTCATTCCTCATTCCTCATTCCTCATTCCTCATTCCTCATTCCTCATTCCTAAAAATGCTCGATCCTTCCTTCTATCTCCGCACCGATGTGGTACAAGTGGCCCGCGATCTGCTGGGGAAAGTATTGGTGACAGAATTTGATGGAAGGCGGACAGCGGGAATTATTACAGAAACAGAAGCTTACCGCGCGCCCGACGACCGCGCCAGCCACGCCTATAACAACCGCCGGACGGCCCGAACCGAAGTGATGTTTGCAGCAGGCGGAAGGGCTTATATTTACTTGTGCTACGGTATTCACCACCTGTTTAATGTGGTGACGGCTTCGGAAGATACCGCACATGCCGTTCTCATCCGCGCCATCGAACCTTTGGAAGGGCTGGACTGGATGCAGGAGCGCCGCGCCATCAAACATAAAACAAGTCCTGCACTAACCACCGGTCCCGGCGCCCTCACACAGGCGCTCGGCCTGACGACCCGGTGGACGGGCCAGAGCCTGTACGCAGTCGATACGCCGGTCTGGATAGAAGACCGCGACATCCCTGTTTCAGCAGTTGATATTGCAGCAGGTAAACGGATCGGGGTAGACTACGCCGGCGAATGCGCCGAATGGCCCTGGCGTTTTTGGTTGCGATCATCAAAATACCATAAGAGAGAGGCGAGAAGAGAGAGGCGAGAAGAGAGAGGCGAGAAGTGAGAAGTGAGAAGTGAGAGGCATCCCCCTTGGCATTTGGTTGGATTTTGGGTCTGGGTTTTTCAGGCCTGTAATCGTG
>JAYSZC010000753.1:0-8530 GCA_043738235.1 Lewinellaceae bacterium
GTGTACCGCACGGTACACCTTAGCGTACACCACCAGATGGACTAGACCCCGCCCAAATACCAAGCGCTACCACCACTCACAACTCACCACTCACGATTCACGATTTCCTTTCGTACTTTCGCGCTGCATCAATTTTCATATAATGCACATGAAACACATCTGGCTGATCCTCTCAGGACTTATTTTCACCACCACTCTTATTGCCCAAACCCCGGCTGCCGACTCCGCCTTTATCCGCGATCATTTTGACAAACGCGAGGTAATGATCCCCATGCGCGATGGTATTCAATTGTTTACGGCTATTTACACGCCGAAAGACCGGAGCAAAAAATTTCCCATCCTGCTGAAAAGGACGCCGTATTCCTGTTCGCCTTATGGCACGGGATCGTACCTGAATACATTTCAAAATATGAACCTGGCGCGCGCCGGTTACATTTTTGTGTTTCAGGATGTGCGGGGTAAATACATGAGCGAAGGCGATTTTGTGGACATTCGCCCTTACAACCCGGCTACGGCGAAGAAGCCGAAAACAAGCGGCAAAGTCCCCACTGACGAAGCAAGCGATACCTACGACACCGTGGACTGGCTGCTAAAAAACGCAAGCGGCAACAATGGCAACGTGGGCGTGTACGGCATTTCCTATCCCGGCTTTTATGCCACGATGGCCGTGCTGGCGGGCCATCCTGCCATCAAAGCGGTGTCTCCGCAGGCGCCGGTGACAGACTGGTTTGTGGGCGACGATTTTCACCACAACGGCGCTCTGATGCTGATGGATGCCTTCTCTTTTTATTCCGGCTTCGGCAAACCGCGTCCAGAACCTACCACCCAGTCTGCAGATGGGTTTTCAGACTGGAAAACCCCGGACAATTACGATTTTTACCTGCGGGCAGGCGCACTGCGCAACTACGCCGAAAAATTCGGCATGAAAGAAATCCCGTTCTGGAACGACCTCATGACGCATCCCGATTACGACGACTGGTGGAAATCCCGCAACCCGCGCCCGCACCTGAAAAATATCCAGCCGGCTGTGATGACGGTAGGCGGCCTGTTCGATGCCGAAGATTGCTGGGGCGCCTGGAATACCTATAAATCCATTGAAAATCAAAATGTTGCGTCGCATTCCAACCGGGTTATCATGGGGCCTTGGGTACATGGCGGCTGGGCGCGCACGACAGGCGAACGATTGGGCAATGTAACATTCGGATCGAAAACAAGTGATCTTTACCAGAATGAAATAGAGCCGAAATTTTTTGAATATTACCTGAAAGGGATCGGCAGCATGGATTTGCCGGAGGCTTATGTTTTTGAAACAGGCAGCAACCGCTGGACCACCCATTCCTCCTGGCCGCCTGCCAATACGGAACCGGTGAAATACTATTTTCAGGGAAAAGACGCGCTGTCCGGCCGGTCGCCCGCAGCGGATGATCCCATTCAATTTGTTACCTATATCAGCGATCCCGCCCGCCCGGTGCCATATACGGAAGACGTTCACCTGGATCGCACCAAGGAGTACATGAGCGACGACCAGCGTTTTGCTGCCCGCCGCCCCGATGTGCTGGCATACCAGACCGCGCCGCTCAACGCGCCCGTGACGGTCACAGGCCCTGTCACCGCCGATCTGTGGGTCTCCCTCGACGACGATGGTCTGGCCGCTCCGAATGTTGCATTGGATGTGGATTTGGTGATAAAAATCATCGACGTATTTCCCGACACCCTCCAGGGAATGGAAAATAACGTACCGCTGGGCGGGTATCAAATGCTGGTACGCGGCGAAATTTTCCGGGGACGCTACCGCAACAGTTTCGAAAAACCGGAAGGTTTCGAGCGCGGCGACCCGACCCGCGTACGTTTTGAATTGCCGGATATCGCACACACGTTTTTGCCGGGCCATAAAATGATGATACAAGTGCAGAGCAGCTGGTTCCCTCTGGCCGACCGCAATCCACAACAATTCATCAATATCTATGAAGCCAGGGACGCCGATTTTATTCCCCTGAAAGTGACGATTCACCAGGATGCGGCGATGCCTTCGGGGATTGTTTTGCCAGTCCTAAAAAAGGGATGAGGAATGAGGGATGAGGAATGAGCGGCTCAATTTATTTGAGATAATTTTGATATTAAAATATTGATAATCAAATAATTGAATTGTTTCCTCATTCCTCATTCCTCATTCCTCATTCCTCATTCCTCATTCCTCATTCCTCATTCCTCATTCCCATGTACTTGCATGAAACACAAATCCGCGTTCGTTATGGCGAAACGGATCAGATGGGTTATCTCTATTACGGGAACTACGCCCAATATTACGAAGTGGGTCGGGTGGAAATGATTCGCTCTTTGGGCCTGAGCTACAAGGAGTTGGAAGAAGTGTACGGGATATGGTTGCCGGTGGTGAGCCTCGATATGCGTTTTGTCCGGCCGGCGTATTACGACGATCTGCTTACGGTGCGCAGCGAATTGCGCAAGTTGCCGGATGAGCATATTACCTTCCACGTTGAAATTTTAAACGAGAAAAGAAAAATGGTGAATGCCGGTACGGTAAGGCTTTGTTTCTTTGATGCCAAAACGCGTAAAGTTGTACCCGCTCCGGAATACCTGCTTGAAAAATTAAGGCCGTATTTTGGAGCGCACTCGTGAACGTGTATGTACTATGAAAAGAACTGAATACCTCGCTCGTATTTCTCATTATTTCAAATTCCACCCGCTGTGGCTGCGGTTCGTGGAATGGATCAAAACGCATTCCCTGCCTGGTCTGAGTCGTATCCCGATTTATAACTTATTGATTTTCATACAAAAAGAAACGAAAGAAGATGCCATTGTAACGCGGGCGAACAGTATGGCGTATAGTTTTTTCATGGCTATTTTCCCGGCCATTATCGTCATGTTTACCCTGCTGGCCTATACGCCGTTGTATGAAACCTTCGACGACGTGCTGCGCGAATCCATACACGAGATCATGCCGGGCAGCGCGGGCAAACTGATTTTTAAAACCATTGAAGACATTGCCACTATTCCGCGCAGCGGCCTGTTGTCATTCGGTTTTTTTCTGGCTATCTGGTTTGCCTCGGATGGTATGCTGTCGATGATGCGGGGGCTGGAAAAAGATTACTCCGCCACTTTTAAACGCCGTACCTCCTTTGAAAAACGCCTCATTGCGATTCAGTTGACCTTTCTGGTAGCATTTGTACTGGTGTCTTCCGTTATTTTGGTCATTCTCGGCAATATTATCCTGAACTTTGTTTTCCATTATATCCAAGCCGATTTGATTACCCGTACCACCTTGTTTTCCTTTCGCTGGATCGTCGTTTTGTTGTTGTTTTACACCACTTTTTCCACGATTTATCGCTACGGTTCCTCCACCCGGCGCAAGATTTCGTTTTATAATCCGGGCGCGATGCTGGCCACCCTGCTTTCCGTTATCAGTTCCTGGGGCTTTTCATTTTACGTGGATAATTTTGGCAACTTCAACAAAATATACGGCTCCATCGGTACCCTGATCGTGCTCATGATCTGGATACAACTCAATTGTATGATTTTGCTCATCGGATTCGAACTCAACGCGGGCATAGCGGTGCTCCGCGATGAACGGCAACTGCAACAAGCCACAACGCATATTAAATAGTTATCCGTTATTGGTTATCCGTTATTAGTGGTGTTTCAGGCTTGGCGACGTTTACTAAACTTTTTAAGTTTAGTAAACGTATCCTCGGCTTAGCCCAGGCACAAAATTTAGCGGCGCGAAGTATATTAAAGTAGTTGTGCAAAACCAGTCAAATACTAAATCTTCCGTAACTCATTGATTTACATTGCTTTTTTCCCTTTGCCTCTTGCCTTTTACTTTTTCCGGTTCCAGTAAAAATACAGCGGCACACCTGACAACATCAGTACGATGCCGATGGCGGCCTCGCGGGGATGGTTCATACAGGTGATGACAATTAGTGCAATACAGAACAGCACGAACAGGCCCGGCACGATGGGATAACCCCACACTTTGTAAGGCCGTTCGGCATCAGGTTCGCGGCGGCGCATGATGAAGACGCCGAATGCCGTAGCGCCGTAGAAAAAGAAGGCCGCAAAGATCAGCATGTCCGTCAGCTGGTCGAAACTCCCCGACAGTACCAGCAAACAAGCCCATAGCCCCTGCATCCACAAAGCCGGATTAGGCGTGTGGTAGGTCGGGTGAATTTCCGCCGCCCTCGGGAAAAACAGTCCGTCTTTCGCCATCGCGTAATACACCCGCGGCGGCATCAGGATGGTGCTGTTGGTACAACCCAACGTGGTGATCAGGATAATAATGGAAATCAGGGTAGCGCCCACGCCGCCGGCAAAATGCCGCACCACAGCTACTGCCGCAATTTCATTTTTAGCATTGTGCACGTCTACCAACTGGTCGATGGGCAGCACATAGAGGTAGGTGAAGTTGACGATGATGTATGCACCGATGATAATCATCATACCGCTGAACAAGGCCAGTGGCAGGTTGCGGTTGGGGTTTTTGATCTCACCGCCGATAAATCCCAGCGTGTTCCAGCCTTCGTAGGCCCAGAAAGCCGCCAGCAAAGCCGCAAACATGGCTTTAATCATGGAAAAATCCGTCCAGTCGCGGGGCACATAATGGATGGACGGCGTTCTGAAATTGGCAAAACTGCCTCCTCCCCACAACAAACCGGAGATAACGATTAGCAGCAATCCCACGATCACCAGGCGGGTGATCCAGGTACTGAGCGCTGCAGCGCCTTTTAATCCGCGCGAATTCAGGAACGTCAGGACCAGAATCAGCGCGATGGTCAGCCCTTTCACCCCCGCATTTTCAAAAGGCTGAAAGACTAAAAACTTGATGCTTTCGATCGATTCCGGCAAATGCGGCAGCGGAAACATGGCGTTGAAAGACTGCGAAAAAACATAGGCAATGGAAGCGACCGCCGCCGTTTTGATGACGGCAAATGTGCTCCATCCCCATAAAAAAGCCATAAAACGGCCATAAATCCGCCGGAAATACACGTATTCCCCGCCGGAATCGGCCATCATACCGGCTATCTCCGCATTGCTCAAAGCGCCGCAGAGGCTGATGACGCCTGCCAGCACCCAGGCCCATAAGACCAGCGAGGGGTCCAGCAATTCCGCCGACATCGGCGCTACTTTTTTGTACACCCCCGACCCGATAACGGAACTGACTACCAGGATGGTGGCGGCTGTCAGCGACAGACTTCTGATAAGTTGACCTTGTTGTTTTTCCATGATGGGGCAAACATAAATAAAAAGGGCAAATAGCAAGGGACAAAAGGCAATGAAAGCCAATGAGATAGGGGAGATTTTGTTCAAACCGGATTTTCCGGATATGCGAAAGCAGAACTTTGTTTCAAAAATGTATTTTTGAATTTATCCAGCATATCATTTGGTAATTGTGCGAAGTACCCTACCTTTTACCCCGATTAATGTGGTTTTGAAAATTTTTCCGATTCATTTTCAGGGGTAGGGAATTCAGTTCGGGTCAGTCCCTACACCTTTGTCGCAGGTTTGATACAGGCGTTTGTAAGTGGGTGTCTCATAAGCATCGACATCAGAAATGGTGCAAATTTTATTTCGTTTTCGCTACCAGAAACTTTCCAGGTTTTAAAACCTGGAAAGTTTAGCACTCGTTAAAAATAAATTCGGCTCTATTTTTTGGCCGGGTCTTATGAGACACCCTCGTTCATATTTACCCTTCACCCATCCACAACACCTTTATATTATGCACTTCAAAATTACCCTTCGCTGCCTCGACGAACACTCCGTTTTACCGGTCAATTACCAGTATGCCTTGTCTGCCTGGATATACCGGGTCATACAAAATGCCGATGTCGCTTATGCCGCATTTTTGCACCGGCAAGGCTACACAACGGGCCGCAAATCATTCAAACTCTTCTGCTTTTCGCAATTGAACATTCCCCGCCGCGCCATCGACGGCGACCGGCTGCTGATTCAGTCGCGGGAAATGTCGTTTACCATCGGTTTTTACCTCGACCGCGCAGCGGAGGAATTCGTGCGCGGCTTGTTTTCCTTGCGATGAATACCTGCTGGCCGGCACTGGTTCCCGGTGCGTTCTACCAGGTGTATAACCGGGGCAACAACCGGGAAAATATATTCTACTCCGCTGAAAACGTCCGGTTTTTCCTGGAGCGGTACACGAAATACATGGAACCGGTACTGGAGACGTATGCTTACTGCCTACTACCCAATCATTTTCACCTGTTGGCCCGGGTAAAAACAAAGGAAGAGATTGAGGCGGGAGGGTTGGGGGCTGCGGCGGCGGGTTTTTTAGACTTACCAAGTCTTGAAGACTTGGTAAGTCTAAAAAAAACCGCCGGCAACGATGATACGTCGGCGCCCGGGTTTTTAGACTTACCGTTAGACTTACCAAGTCTTCAAGACTTGGTAAGTCTAACGGAAAAAGAAAAGCCGTTTTCGATCCCCGAAGAGACGGGCATCTTGGTAAGTCGGCGGTTTCGACTGATGTTTATGTCCTACGCCAAAGCGATCAACAAACAGGAGGATAGGGTCGGCAGTCTTTTTCAGAAGGGATTCCGGCGTAAACCGGTAGCATCTGAACAGCACCTGATCAACATGGTACTGTACATACATGCCAATCCGCAACTGCACGGCCTCTGCGGCGACTTCAGGGACTGGACGGATAGTTCGTACTATTCCATGCTCTCGGAAAGCGCGACACGCCTGCAACGTCAGACGGTGCTGGATTGGTTTGGTGGGAAAGAAGCGTTTGTGGAACGACACAGGGAATATATTGACTGGAAAACGGCAGGGGAGGGGTGGATTGAGGAGGAGTAAGGTTTAGGGGAATAAAAAAACAACTCTCCAAAGCACCGTCCCGAATACTCAAGATCCTCCACAGGGCGTGGGTTTATGAAACTTTGGAAAATTGCCACGACAAAGATACAATTATTGGGCGATTACTCTAAATTTGGAGTAAATTCTTTTGGGAGGGGGCGGATTGAGGAGGAGTAATCATTAAGTAAAAGGGCAAATAGCAAGGGACAAAAGGCAATGAAATACGGGGGATTTTGTTCAAACCGCATTTGTCTGTAAACTTGAAGTGTCACTTCAGTTTTACAGCATTGAAACGCTCAATCCATGCCCTAGGGCAAACGCATTAAAATGGTTGATTCTTAATGGCTTGTTACACAAAATGCCAAACAGATGTGTCATTCAGAGCCGTAGGCGAAGAATCTGAGGCCGCAGGCTATCTAATAAAGACGTGCTCTACATACTCAGATTCTTCGCCTACGGCTCTGAATGACACATCTGCTTGGCATCTTATCACAAATTAATGCCATTAATGTTCGCGTATGTCAATCATCGTAATGGTGATGTGGCTTCGCGGCATTGCATTGACCGGGAAAATCTTCTATAGTAGTGGAATTGGCCCGCAGCCAGGTACCGCCGAACCCTGTTCGGCGTAAGTATTTGAGGTGAAGTTGCATTGTTGAGATAAAGGCTTATTTTTGCATAAAAAAACGTAGATGGACATTTACAAAGGCATTATTACCATCGAACCAGGCAAACGTTCCGGCAAACCTTGTATTCGAAATATGCGTATTACCGTGGAGGATATACTCCGTTATCTTGCTTCCGGGATGAGTGTAGATGAAATCCTCCAAGATTTTCCTGAACTAACCCGTGAGGATATTCTCATCTCCCTTGAATTTGCCGCTAACCGCCAGCAGCGAATTTCGGTCGCAGCGTGATTTTCTATGAAAATATTGGTTGATCAAAACATTTCTTTCCGACTCATACAGCGCGTTGAGGGTGTTTTTTCGGAGATATTGCATGTCAAAGATGTGAATCTTATGGACGCAAATGACCTCCGGATTTTTCTATTTGCGCGCCAAGAGGGCTTCAACGCTGTACTTACTTTAGATGAAGATTTTTATAACATCCTGTTAGAGTACAATGCACCGCCCAAAATCATTTGGCTTCGCACAGGAAATTGTGCTACCGCCAAGCTTGCAGAGGTCGTAATACGAAATGAAGAAATTATCCATCATTTTCTTAAATCTGCCGACCAGGATTGTCTCGAAATTTTCCAGTGAATCTTATGGATTCCTTTCCATTGTTCCATTTGATAACAAGATACTTCGCTAAATGTGTAGGGTAAAGGTATGATTTAGCAAGGTTTGTTTTGCAAAAAAAATCTTAGCGCATATCCATAATTGGCCCTCCATCGCTATGGCATTTTCCGCAGCGGAAATTTGTTGCCAACCGGGTTGTACCGTGTTGCTCGTAGTAAGATGATGGATCAAAAAAGCAAATGGATTATGTATTTTCGTAGTCACTCCATCCCTCTAAGTTACTCCCTGTCTCGATCGGATAAGCAGCCACATAGCGCATCAACGCACCTTTTTGCTTGCGATAGGCTTCATTGGCGACGCGCAGCAAAGGCGCAAATTCCAGGTCTTTGGGCATGGCTGCCGGGTCGCGTCTGACCTGTTCGTAAGATGCCTGCCCGTTGGCAACAGCGCAAGAGCGGGCGAAC
>JAYSZC010000754.1:0-8517 GCA_043738235.1 Lewinellaceae bacterium
CCAGAGCCATGCCCGGGTCTGCAAGACCGAACATGCAAAACAGTCCCGCTACGGTTGGTAGTGCAATATCGAAGATCGTAGCGGGCTATTTTCCGAAAATTTCTTTGCGCAGTTTCAGCCGCAGTCGCCAGGTATCGGCGCGCAGCGCATGGCCCTCCCAGCCACGGAGGCTGCTAAAGAAATCCCGGAAGTTCATGACGCCTTTCCAGTATCGTTTGATATTGCGCCGTGTGCGTTTACGGAAGCGGCGCACATTGGCCGAAGGTAGGAGTGTGAAGCCCGGGAAGATGCGATACCCCAGGAAGGTCACGCCGTCTGCCGTTCGATAAATGCGGCTTTTTCGATCATGCAGCAGCAGCCTGAAATCCTGTAAAAACACCTCAATTTGGGTTTTAATTTCTTGCAATTCGGCTTTGTCATGGCCGAAAATGACAAAATCGTCTACATATCGGATGTACGCGCGGCGTTGCAGTTTTTCTTTTACAAAATGATCCAGGCGATTGAGGTAATAATTCCCCCAAAGTTGGCTGGTAAGGTTTCCGATGGGCAGGCCCCGCCTGCGTTGTGCAGGTGTAAAAAGATCATCGCCGGGGAAATAGGCCAAATGCGCTTCCTGCGGGTTGGAGTTGTCGATGATCAGATCGATCAGCGCCAAAGTACGTCGGCAGCCTATTTTGCGGCGTATCTCCCGTTTCAGCACTTCGTGGTCGATGGAGGGAAAGAATTTTTTAATATCGCATTGAAGAACATAAGGGTATCGGCGGCAATACTGCCGAAAACGGTCGACAGCGGCATGGGTACCTTTTCGGGTTCGATTGGCATAGGTATCATCAATCATACTGCTTTCGAGAATAGGAGCAGTAACATTGCACAGCGCATGGTGCAACACGCGGTCGCGGTAAGGCGCTGCGCTAATCATGCGCGGTTTAGGGTCGAGGATATGAAAACTCCGGTAGGCCCCAGGCCGGTAGGAATCCGTTTCCAATTCATGCAGCATCCTGCATAATTGATGCTCCAAATCGATGTTGAAACGTGCTACATTGGGTTGCAGGCGTTTGCCTCGCTGCGCTTTTCGGGCCGCCATCAGTAGGTTTTGGAAATGGGCGATCTTGTTCCAAAGGTTTTTGTGCGTTTTCATGGGCGCAGACTTTTTAGCCAGGCGCCTGCCTGTATCCCGATTTCATTGAGTTTTGTTTGTATCAGTTCATATCGTCGAAGGTCAATGCAATGCAGATCTTTAGCCAGCCGGACGAGGTATCTGATTTTTTCAAGTTCGAGATTTGCTTGCCGCAATGCCTCCCGTTTGCGCTCCTCGCGGGTGTAGTAAGCTTCCAACAGGAGTTCGAGCAGCCCTGTTAAGTTGTTTTGGATGCGGTCTGCGAGTACAAATTTTTGGCTACGTGGAAACTTGACCAACTGCGGTATGGTGTAAAGCAGCAGGTCGTAAGTAAGAGTGACTACGTTTTCTTTTTCGTTCATGTCTCTGAAAGTAAAAAGGAGTGATCTGCAAGGCAGGAGCAAGTGACACGCAAGGTAGCATGGCCTTCAGGCCGTCGGGATGAGGGGCATTCATGCTTTGCTCGTGTCTTACGACGATGCTCGCGCGAGGCTCTGCCTCGTGTGAGCAATCTGCCGGGCTTTGCCCGCTGTAAGATGATTTTTTTGTTTGTCAAAAATGGGCAAAGCCCAAGAGATTGGATACACGAGGCAGAGCCTCGCGCAAGCAGAGCAGAGCCTCGCGCAAGCATCATCGTAAGACCCGCGCACGGCAGCAGAAAAAGCAGGAAAAATATGTTCACATATAAACTTTTGATGACATGAACCTTTGAATACGCAGTTAAACTGCGAAACCTCCATTTTTCATTCAACAAAACCTAACCCAATGAAACACACAGGTATTTTCCTGCTTTTGAGTGCCATCTTTCTGTTTTTTAACCCTAATTCTATTTTTAGCCAGGTTGAATTCGGCAACCGCCTGTATTTTCATAACACGCTGGCACAAGCCGATGACGGTCTTTTTGCAAAGGTCGGTCAGGGGCCGGCTCCAGCCGAATTGCAATTCGGCAGCTTTGCACGCAAACGTTTTTCAACTCATTTTGCTATGCGTGTTGAAGTGAATTTTACAAGCGCCATGACCAGTTATAAAGCAGCGCGTTATCATTTATTGGGCGCAAATATTATTCCAGAGTGGCAAATTTCCTCACGCTTCTCAATTGGTGTAGGCGTATACCAAAGTGTAGTGCTTCACAACAGATATGACTTCCATCAATGGATGAAATCCGGCGTCCTTTTACAGGCCGCCATGCGATATGACAGCTGGGAAATCCAGTTCCGAATCCAAAAGTCATTTCCGCAAAACGGGGCGTCGCAACTCGCGATTGGAGCGGGATTGGCGAAGTATATATGGGTGAAAGACAAAAAAAGGGGTGATCATTTCTAAGCCGTCCTGATGTTTTGCGGGTCTTACGACCCTGCACAAATGGCACACGGATTGGAAGGATTAGACACGGATTTTGCTCCGTACCGGCTTTTTTAGCTGCCGGAGGTGCCGGGCGTAGTATCGGGCAGCTAAAGCAGCCGGTACATTTCAGGCGTTACTGCCGTGCATGTATCTTCCGACCCCGCACATCTTTCACATAAATTTTTACCACTTCGTGTCCGTTGTGGTAAAGAACTCGTGTAAAGTGCCAGAAAGAAGTGCGGGGTCGTAAGACCCGCGCACGGCGGTAAAGTAGCACATCCTACCATTTTACGCCCAACTACCTCAAGTTGTTAAACGAATTTCCCCACCCTCATTCGGTCGAATATAAAATCCCAAACCTCCGCCTCACACCGTTCTTCGGGTAAATAAATTTATCCGATATGACGACCGTTTTTCAGCAAAACCAGAATGGCAAGCGTTTGTTTCCCGCGCTCCTGTTTATCACTTTAAGCGCAACGGCAGCGCCGGCGCAAACCTTTTCCCTGAGTGGCGCCGTGGTGGATGCCACCAACAAAGCCGTGGAAGCCGCCACGGTGAGCCTGCTGCGCAGCACCGACAGTTCGCTGGTAAAAGTGGAACTGAGCGATGCCGCCGGGCGCTATGAATTTTTGGAGATCAAACCCGGCGACTACCGCGTGGCGGTGACCATGCTCGGTTTTGAAAAACATTTCAGCGAGGTATTCCGTCCCGATGCTTCGTTGCAGCCGGTTTCGGTGCCAAAAATACACCTGCAGGAATCCGCTGCCGCGTTGGAAGAAGTGACTGTTGTGGCGCAAAAACCCTTCATCGAGCGGCGCTCGGATCGGCTGATCGTCAATGTGGAAAGCAGTATCCTCGCCAATGGCAGCAGCGCCCTGGATGTGCTGGAGCGCTCGCCGGGCGTGATCGTCGGCCAGAACGACGCCATTTCCATTCGCGGCCGGGCGGGTGTCATTATTATGATCGACGGAAAAATTACGCCGCTGGCCGGGCAGGATTTAGCCAATTTCCTGCGCTCTTTGCCTTCCAACAGCATCGACCGGGTGGAGATCATCACCAATCCTTCCGCGAAATACGACGCTGCGGGCAACGCCGGGATTATTGATATTCGCCTGAAAAAAGATAAAAACCTGGGTACCAACGGCTCGGTGAATCTCAGTTACGGCCAGGGTGTGTACCACAAAGCCGGCGCAGGCATGGCGCTCAACCACCGCAGCAAAAAATGGAACATTTTCGGCAACTACAATTACAGCGACCGCAAATGGATGAACGACCTGCGTTTGTACCGGGAATTTTATGAAGACGGGCAGCGCACCGGCGCTTATGACCAACGCAATTACCTGGTGATTCCCTTCAAGTTTCATGTAGGCCGCTTCGGATTCGATTGGTTTGCAAGCCCTTCCACGACAATCGGTGTGGTGGCCTCGGGCACGCTCAACCGCTATCAATCGACCGGGCAAAACACCTCCGGTGTGGAAGACGGGCCGGGTGAAAAAATTTCCGCTTTCGGCACGGCCCACCGCAGCAAAAACCTGTGGCCTACCTACGCTTTGAACGGCAATTTGAAACACGCTTTGAACAAAAAAGGCCGCGAACTGAGTGTGGATGTCGACTACGCCCGATACTGGAACGAAACCACACAATCTTTCCTGACCCGCTACTACGACCTGGAAGGTGTGGAAAACAGGCCGTACTACCTGCTCACCAGCGACCTGCAGGGCGACTTGCATATTCGCTCGGCGAAGGCCGATTATACGCATCCGCTGGGTGAAAAAGGAAAACTGGAAGCGGGCGTCAAAAGCAGCCTGGTGGACGCCGACAACAACCTGCAGTTTTTTGACAAAAGCGACGACGCCCATCCGGTGTACGACAGCAGCATCAGCAATCACTTTCTGTACCGGGAAAATATCAATGCCGCTTACCTGAATTACAGCCGGGAATGGCCGAAATTCAGCCTTCAGGCGGGGCTGCGGGCTGAAAATACCGTGGCAAAAGGCGAGCAACTGGCCACCGGCGAAACCTTCGACCGCGACTACGTCAACTGGTTTCCCAGCACGTTTTTCAACTACAAGTTTACCGACAAATACGAAATGGGCCTCAATATGAGCCGCCGCCTCGACCGGCCTTCGTACGAGCAACTCAATCCGTTCAAGTTTTTCCTCGATCCCAGCACCTACCGGGCGGGCAATCCGTTCCTGAATCCGCAATTTACCTGGTCGTTCGAGTGGAACCATACCCTGTTCCAGCGCTACACGGCCACTTTTGCCTACGCGCAAACGAACGACAATATCACCCAGGTGATCGGGCCGGTGGAAGGACTGGAACGGGTGACGATTCAGACGGATCGAAACTTAGCCAGGGTCGAGTATTTTTCTTTTGCCGGCAGCGTGCCGGTCAACCCCTTCAAATGGTGGAGCAGTATGAACAACCTCAATGTCTGGCTGGGGCGTTATCGCGGCAATTTTGCCAATACCAACCTGAGCGACGGCAATCTGGTGATGCATTACACCACGAACAACACATTCACCTTGAAAAACAACTGGGCGGCGGAACTCAATTTTACCTATAAAACCAATGAAATCTACGGTTTTATGCACCTGAATCCGATGTGGGGTCTGGGCTTCGGCGTTCAAAAACAGGTAATGGATCGTCGCGGCACGATCAAATTATCGTTTACCGATGTTTTCTGGACCAACCTGCCTTCCGCTATTATCCGGTATCGTGATTATGAGGAGACCTTTGAAGTATTTCGCGAAACCAGACAGGCCGGCGTTTCTTTCTCCTATCGTTTTGGAAATAACCAGGTAGCGCAAGCGCGCAGGCGTGCGGGTGGCGCGGAAGAGGAAAAGCAGCGAGCGGGAGCGCAAGGGTGACAGAGGTGAGAGGTGAGAGGTGAGAAGTGAGAGGTGAGAGGTGAGAGGTGAGAGGTGAGAGGGTGAGAAACATCCCGCTTGGCCGCTCTTTTGGTTTTAGATTTGGCTTTTCAGGCCTGGAATTGTGAGTGGTGAGTGGTGAGTCGTGAGTCGTGAGTGGCATCCTGGTAGAAGAAAGAACTCAATATTCTATTAGCAGTATGCCACGCACGACTCACAACTCACGACTCATTTCATTCCTTCCGGCTGTATCACAAAAGCCTGCGGAAACGCGCCGCTTTCGCGCAGCAGTTGAACGGCTGCTTCGGCTTTCGCCAAATCGTTGAAATCACCGAGCATGATCCGTTGCATACCTTGTTCGGGTAGCGGACGAGCCATTAGGGTACCGATGGAATGCAATGCGCCATAACGGACGTTGTCCGGTTCGAAATCAGGCTGAATTTCCAAATGCACCCTGAAAACCAATTGATTATCAGACATTTCCACACTATCCGGGCTACTGCGTTCGGGTGTATTGTAGGCAACTTGTGCCGTGGAATTGCCGGGAATGTACTCGAAAATATCTTCGTCGAGGGTACCGGGTTTGCGACCTTCCTCCCGGCGATTGGAAACAAAGAAACCGCCGCCTTTTTTGTCGTTCAGGATTTTAGAGAAAAACAAGTCATCCGCCGGTGAATTGAGCGGCCAGCCCGGGTTTTCGGGTTTACCCCATTTGCCGATGCTACGGGTCGTCTTGAAAATATCCAGTCCACCCAGCGAAATATGGCCATTGCTGCTAAACCACAGGGTTTGAGCGGCCGGTTCGTAAAATGGACTGATTTCGTCCCCGCCGGTGTTAATCACTTCACCGAGGTTTTGGGGAAAGGAAAAGTCAAATTCGCCGGAGTCCAAAGGGCGGGCGCAGGCATATAAATCCAGTCCGCCGAAACCTCCTTCGCGATCGCTGGCAAAGAACAGCAATTCGCGGCCCTGTTCTTCCGCCACGCAGGGGTGCATACTGGTATGGTTGGGCATATTGATATAGCTGCGCAGCCGTTCCGGTTCGCTCCAGCGCTCCGCTTCAAAACGAAGTGCATAGATGGCGCAGCGCGTCCGCAGGCCGTTGCCGGCCCTTTCCAAAGGCGGCGCTTCATCGCATTGGGTGCAGTAAAAGCGTTTGCCGTCTGCGGAAAATACGCCGTTCCCAAAACGGCTCGTAACGGATTCCGGCAGGCCCCGGGCAGAGTCGGCTTGCTGCCAGTTGGCCCCTTCGCGCATCGAACGCAGGAGCGATACTTTTTTGCCGACAAAACCGGAATAATAGAGCAGGTCGGATGACCAGGGCAAGGGCGCAAAATCATTGGCGGGCGTATTGATCCCGGCAGGCAGGGAGCGCGCGGTGCCTGTTTCCATTTTGGCGGCGGCCATTTGCAGGGCCAGTTCGCAACCTTTAATGTCGTTTTGCACGACGGCAATCACTTGCGCCTTGCGGGAAC
This sequence comes from Lewinellaceae bacterium, assembly GCA_043738235.1. Classification (GTDB taxonomy): domain Bacteria; phylum Bacteroidota; class Bacteroidia; order Chitinophagales; family Saprospiraceae; genus M3007. The sequence goes on from JAYSZC010000754.1 coordinate 6,810, forward strand.
CCCGGTACTTGCGGGCGAAATTTTTGAATGCCTCGATGGCGGGGGCGTATTGTTCCGTTTGTTTGAGCGAACGGGCGTAGCGCAATCCGGCCAGTTCATGTCTTTTAAATTCGTCTTTGGCCAGTTCATAGCACTCGACTGCTTTTACATAATTCCGCATGCGGTAATAGCATTCGGCGGCCTTGTACATGGTTTCCGGCTTGTTTTCCTTCAGGCGGGCAGCTTTTTCATAGTGTTCGCCTGCAGTTGCAAAATTTCCTTTGTTAAAGGAATCGTTGGCGCTTTTAAGATGTGAGGAATAGGTTTGGGCAGTGGCGGCAACAGGCGTGCCGAAGGCGAAGAATGCGCTCCAGGCGCAAATCAGGAGTAATTTATTATACATACTATCGGTTGAAGTTGACATTTGAGCCAACGGATTAATGACTTTTTTAAAGAGGGTTTATAAAGGTTTATAAAGGTTGATGAGGGTTGATATACATCCGCTCGAAAGAAAGGCGATTTCCCTGTTACTTTCGAGCGGCTGTATATCAACCCTTATAAACCTTTATCAACCCTCATAAACCCCTCAACAACCCCTCAATCACCCTCGGGTAGTGTTCGTGTTCCAGCGCCAGCACTTTCCGGGCAATGGTTTCGGGTGTGTCTGCTTCGTTCAGGGGGCATGATGCCTGAAAAATAATATTGCCTTCGTCATAGTGTTCATTGGCAAAATGGATGGTAATGCCCGACACTTTGACCCCGGCGGCTTTGACCGCTGCATGAACATGCCCGCCATACATTCCTTTACCTCCAAACTGCGGTAACAGGGCCGGGTGAATATTCACAATTTTCCGGGGAAAGGCCTGTACCAGGTAACTGGGTACTAACCACAAAAAACCGGCCAATACGATCAAATCGACCGCATGATTTTGCAAAACCGGTAAAATTTCTTCGGATTCGTAAAATAAAGGGCGCTGGAGGATATATGTGGGGATATTATGCTCGCGGGCAATGTCGAGTACGCCCGCATCTTTTTTATTGGAAACCACCAAAACAACCCTTCCAATGGCCGATACCTGGAAGTGTTCGATGATCTTACGGGCATTGGAGCCGCCGCCGGAAGCAAAAATGGCAATGTTTTTCATAAGATCAGGTCAGCAAATCTACAATTGCCAGGATGCCGAACAACAGGCTGGCAATACCGTTGGTGGTAAAAAACGCGAGGTTGACCCGGCTCAAATCATCGGCTTTGACAATTAAATGCTGGTAGAGCAGCAACAGCAGGAAAACACCGGTGCCGGTCCAGAGCAGCCAGCCCGTATGCGGCACGGTCGCCAGCAATTCTTTGGCCGCCGTTACCATCAGCAAGGCCGTGCCCAGGTGCATCCATTCGGACATGCGAAGCGCCTGTTTTTTTCCAAAAAAAGAAGGTATGGAATAGAGCTGGTTGGAACGGTCGAATTCCTCGTCCTGCAATGCATAGATGACATCAAAACCCGCCACCCACAAGAGCACGGCGAGGCTGTACAGCACCGGAATCCAGTCGAAACGACCCATGACGGCTAAGTAGGCGCCGATCGGCGCGAGGCTCAGCCCCAACCCCAGGACGATATGGCACAGCCACGTAAACCGTTTGGTATAACTGTATCCCAGCACAACCGCCAGCGCTACCGGCGACAGAAAAAAACAAAGCGGGTTGAGAAACCAGGTGACCAGGACGAATAACAGA
>JAYSZC010000755.1:0-3292 GCA_043738235.1 Lewinellaceae bacterium
GGTAGCGGTTAAATGCCATTGCCGCACTGCGCGCAAATACCATGCACAGCACCACCAGCAGCAATTTCAGCCAGTCGATGCCGCTGTCCTGTACACTCAAGGCTATAAAAAAACCGGTCAGGGCAAAGGGCAGCGCAAAAATGGTATGACTAAACTTGATAAGAGAAAGGTAATTTTTCATATCGTCGATGTAGGCGCTTCTTGAAATCAGTTCATTTCCTGTACCAGGTGCACCAGTCCGTCCACGATAAACTGAACCCCGATAGCGATTACAATAAAGCCCATGATGCGGGCAATGGCATTCAGTCCGCCTGTGCCGAATACCCTGAACAGAAAGGGCGCCACCCGTAAACACACCCACACTAAAAAAGCGACTGCCACAATCGCGGCCACAATCAGCGCGCGCTGTCCCCAGTCGGGGTGCTGGCTGTACTGGGTAATAAGATAGGAAATAGAACCCGGCCCCGAAAGCATGGGCATGGCCATGGGCGAAAAGGCAACGTCTGTGCGTTCCTGCGATTGTTTTTCCGCATTTTTATCAAAACCGCGCTCTTTGTTAAAACGACCCGACATGAGCGCAAAACCGCTGATCATCAGTGTCAAACCGCCTGCAATACGCAGCGCATGCACCGTAATACCGAAAAAACTGAGGATATAGGTGCCTGCCAGAAAAAAACTGACCAGGATCAGCATAAAATAAACGCTGGTCATCAAGGCGATTTTATTGCGCTCGGGCCGGGGCCGACCTGCCGTCAGCGCTACATATACCGGAATAGCGCCGGGCGGATCCACAATGGAAAACAAGGAGAACAGGATAGCGAAGAAGAATTCCATAATTTGGTTCAGTGTGTAAACGCTGCAAAAGTATACATTTCGGCAGGCTGTAGGCGGTGGGGCTGAAATTCTTGCTGGTTTATAGGTTTATAAAGAGGTTTATGAGTTTATAGGTTTATAGGGGAGCATGGCTCAAATGCTACTTTGTTTTTTTGCAATAAGGTATGCCTGACTATCTTTGGTACTGATTATTCAAATACTCAATCCATGATAAAGCACCAACTCTGCACCCTCGCTTGCCTTGCCCTGTCAATCACCTGTTTTTCCCAGACACAAAAATCACTGGCCGAGCGCCTCGGCTACCCGGCCACAGCCAAATTGCTGATCGTGCATTCCGACGACCTGGCGGTGGCGCACGCTGAAAACACCGCCAGCATCAAAGCCATGCAGGAAGGCGTCGTCAATTCAGCCAGCGTGATGATTCCCTGCCCCTGGTTGCCGGAAATAGCGGATTATGCCAAAAAAAATCCGAACCACGACCTGGGTTTACACCTCACACTCACCAGCGAATGGTGGCCTTTCAAGTGGGGGCCGGTGGCCTCCCGTTCGGAAGTAGCCAGCCTCGTGGACTCCAACGGGTACTTTTACCACAACTGCGCCGCATTCGCTTCCAAAGCCAAACCGGAGGATGTGGAACGGGAACTGCGCGCACAAGTAGAAAAGTCGAAAGCAATGGGCCTGGAGCCGACCCATTTTGATAGCCACATGGGTTGTTTGTTTTTCCTGAAACCCGAATTTTTTGATATTTACCTGAAATTGGGTCGTACCTACAAGGTGCCGTCTATGATCAGCCGCGACTTTCTGGCTACGGCGCCCGAAGCATTTCAACGGCTGGTTACCGGGCAAGATATTGTCGTCGACCGGGTATTCACCGCCGACCCTTCCGATTACGCCAAGGGCATGGCACAGTATTACACCAAAACGCTGACTGCGCTGGAACCGGGCGTCAACGTGCTGCTGATTCATACGGCCTACGAAAACGAAGAAATGAGCGGGATGACGGACGGCCACCTCCATGAATGGGACGCCGGCTGGCGGCAGGATGATTTCGATTTTTTCACCGGCGACGCCTGTAAAAAACTGATCCGGGAACAGGGGATTCAACTCATTACCTGGAAAGAAGTGGGGAAGTTGTTGAAAAAATAGTACGCCCTCAGTGCGTGATTTTTTTCAGCACCTCCACTGTCCATTCCCATTGGCGCTCGTAAGGGATGATCTCCAGTTCGTAGGAGTAGTCCAGGATATTGGTTTTACCCATTTTCATTTTTTCCAGCCATTTCCCCGATTCCTGGGCAATGCGCTTCATCTCGTAGTGATGTTTGGGAACAGACTCCAGCAGCCGGATGAAACAATCGGTACGCAGGTGTTCGGAATCCAGTTCCAGGTTGCGCTGACGGTATTTCCGCAGCGCTTCCGTGCGGTTTTCAAATTCCTCCAGACGCTCCTCTGTGAGTAAAAACAGCATTTGAAGTATCAGAATGGGGATGTTTGCCCCGCGTTTGTCCGTACTGTGCAAAGGCAGGTCATTCAGCCAGGAACTGAAGCGAAATTTTTCGGCTTCTCCTTTTTCCCTTGGCGAAAGCGGTAAAATACGCAGCCGCGACATCAGGCATAAATACCCGTAAAATACCCGCCAAGATTCCTGATCCATAATGGAAATGGTGTTGAAACGCGGATGGCGCATGGCCGATTTGACCGACTGCCAGGCATCGGCATATTCGCCAGACTGGAATGCCGCCACCGTATCCATTTCCCAAAACTTGAACCACATAGAGATGCCTTCCGTGAGCATTTCCATCGATTCCCTGCACAGCGCCCGGGCTTCTTCAAAACGAAGCAGCATAATGAGGCAGGCAGATTCCTGCTGCGCGAATTTGAGAATATGAAAAATGGGTTTGGAGGGTTTGGCTTCAAAAAAAGATTTAGCGCGCTGGGCTTTCAGCAATGCGGTATCCCAGTCGTTACTAAAAATGGGGCCATACAATTCAATGGAGCGATAATGCGACTGAATTAACGTGTAGGGATACTTTTCCGCCAGGGGCCGGAGCGCTTCTGTTTGTTGCATGATCGGCTCCAGGTGCTCCGAGGGAAGCCCTTTCCGGGTAACCAAAGGCCACATCAGCGAATTGACAGATTTCCAGATAAATTTCTCCGCATCATGCGCCTCTTTGTACTCCTCGTACATTTTCATGTACCGGGTAAAATCCTTGTTGTATTGCGGGAAAGGCATGATAGAGGTAATCAGATGTCTCAATACTTCTTCAACGATGTCCAGAAATTCATAATAAATGGCCACTTTGAGTACCTGCTCTGCCATTTCGATAAATGCTTTCCGGGCGCCCCGGTGCATCAATACTTTGGCGATGGCCCACTGTTGGGTAAGCGTAATGGAGGCCCGGTTGTAATCATTGAACTCTGGCAGGCTGGTATCGATAAACAGGATGGAATTTTGCAGGCG
>JAYSZC010000756.1:0-3291 GCA_043738235.1 Lewinellaceae bacterium
CCAAGCGTTACCGCCGTGCGCGGGTCTTACGACCCCGCACTTACTAAGTTCGCCGATCAGGGATCGGCGTTACCTGGATTGAATCATTTTCTTCGTCGCAGTGTCCGTCGTTGTTTCTACCGTGTAAAACAACACGCCGGTCGTTGTAATCAGTTGACGATCAATGGCAAACGTGTTGTAACCTTTTGCAAAATCACCGTTTTGTGTGAAGATCATACGACCGGTTTCGTCGAAGATGCTCAAGCGTGCTTGCGTTGCCTCCGGCAAATGGAAACCGATGAATGTTTTGTTCACAAACGGGTTCGGCTGATTTTGGTACAACTCGAAGCCTACACCTTTAATTGTCACTCCCCCGGGGGCCGCAGGGGAATTGAAACGGAAGGCAACGTCCAAACGGTCATTCGTCAGGCTATAACCCTCTGCTTTGGTGATGCGGCTGGATACACTCAACATCCGGCTGATCTGACCGGCTTTCGTAGCGCGGAAAGTCATGGCAAATTCGTTGGCTGCTCCGTCGACAGATGTTGTGATAGCCCCCACAAACACAGCGAAGTTGTCTGATGTCATGTCTGTTCCCGGCGCAATATCCAGCACTTCCAGGCCGGTGAAGTTCATCGTGAACTGGTAGCCCTGTACGCGCCCGGCGCCTTTGAAGTGCAGCGTAAATACCTCGCCGGCTTTCACTGTGCGGTCTTCCACATCGAACAACATCGTGGCTGCCGTGCGGTCTTCAACAGTATACAGGGAATTAGCGATCACCGTGTTGTTCACATCGCCGATTTTTATGCCCACGAAGTCCTCAGCGAGTCGGTCTGCCTGTACGTTTTGCACTGCAATGTTTTCGGGGAAAATCGTCTGGAAGGGATTGGCGGGTTCGGTAAATGTGAAGGATTTATCTACGAAACGCCAGGAAGTGTTGTTGGGCAGTTCGTTGTAGATACCCAGGATCAGTTTGCGGAATTCCACAATGTCGAAGGTCGTGATCGAACCGGAACGGTTGGCGTCCGCAGCGATCATTTTATACGGCGTGCTCAGCGGCTCCAGGCCCAGGATGTGTTTGGAAATCAGCACCAGGTCATAAGTTGTTACACCGTTCAGCGGGTTGTCGTCTTTCGTCGGCGTCAGCGTGTAACTGCCCGACATTGGTACCACATTCAGGAACTGGAACGAGCCGGTATCGTCGCTCTGTTGTGTCAGCAGCGCCATTTGACCGGCAGGACTTACCGTCGCCAATTCAACCACAGCATCTTCCACACCTTGTGCATTTTCTGTTGCCAGCCGGCCTGCTACAGTTGCCATTCCGGCAGTGTTGCAACCAACGATATTGGCTTGTACGTTGACGTAAGCGATGCAGAAATCCGCATTGCCTGCCGCGTCGGTCAGCCATACTTCCACCGGTACATTCGTACCCTGGTCAGCACAAGTTACAACGATGCTCTGCGGAGCGCCTGCAGGGTAAGTCAGGCCGTCGCTTTGGTCCTGGCGGATCACTGCTACGGTCGATTCCAGGATGTCAACCGGTGTACAGTTGTCTTCGCCGTACAGGAAGAAGTCGTTCGCCCACAGGGTAGCCATACCGCCGAACATCAGGTTGATATTTACGTCGGCACAAGCCACTGTTGGCGCTTTGCAGTCGCGGATCGTGAATACCCGCTCACAAACTGCTTCGTTGCCGCAACCGTCTTCTGCAATCCACTTGATTTTGTGTGTGCCGTGTGGCAGGTTCGGGTTTTGCACTACGCCGCCCGCCGTCCGCCAGGTCACGCGCGCGCCGGCGGCTGTCTGTTCGATGTTGAACGCAAAGGGGTTGCCGCTCAAGTCAAATCTGCGGAGGTTTCCTCCACCATAATTCGGATTCTGGTAGTTATTGAAACGTACCCGGCCAAATGGGCGGGTCGCAGCATCTGCACTCGAAATAACCGTCTCCATGATGCCGTCGCCGTCCAGGTCTAAGAACAGCACGTAGCGGAAACGAAGACCGCCCACTGGTGAAATAGAATCACACAGGTCTGCTGCTGTGACAGAAAGCAGCGTTTTATCTGTCTCGCACAGGTTGTGCGACTGGGCGCCGTTATCCCACCACAAGTCGCCGTCGTTCCAGTAGCGCAGGCCGTCTGCATCGAAGTTAGAACTGTAATCACAAGTGTCGATCGGTGCGCAGATAATTGTCGGAGGCGTTTGGTCGATCACTTTGATGACCTGCTTGTAGGTCACGCAGTTGTCCGGCGCATTCGGGCCGCCCGGGTAAGCAGGGCCGTCCCACACCCGTACAAAACGGCCATTGGCGCGTGGATGCTCGTAGCATGGCAGGTCAGCATTGTAGGTGCACCAGTTGATGACCGTCCAGGTACGTTCGATTTTGTAGCAGGCATCCGGTACAACCGTGAAGTACACGTCGTTGTAGGATATACCGATCAGTTCACACCCTTCGTCGTTCGAGATAATCGGGTAACCAAAATCAGGTTCGGTTACACAATCCACGGTCTTGTCAGCCGGGAACTCGATGTTGTAATCCTGCACATTCGTAACCGTGATACGCTGGGTGCAACTGGTCGACTGGCCGTAACAATCCCAGGCCGTGAAGCGGCGGATGATGATGCCCCGGTTGCAGGTCGTATCAAAATTCGCATTCAGGAAACCGTTGTAGTATGTTTTCTGCGTAGCGCCGCAAACGCCCGGAATCGCAGTGGTGCCGGGAGGAATGTTCAAAACGCCCTGTGGGTCGGCGCTGGTCGGCGGGAAGGTGTCTAAGCAGCAGTTATCCGAAACTGTTGGGTAACCATACGCCCACAGGCTTGGCTCGAAGTTCTCACAGGCCACTGTTACATGTGCCGGCGGAACACAGACAGGTTTGATCTTGTCCTGTACTTCTACCTGGATCATACATTCGTTGTAGATCGGCAGGCCATCCGGGCCAAGCATAATATTGCCGTTGATATCGATCTGGTAGGCCCTCAGGATCACCGTCTGCGTCGTACCTACTTCGCAGCAGTAGAATTTGATCGAATCATTTTCGGAAACTGCCCGCTCATATTCAGAAGGGAAATCCGGGGACGGGTCATTGCAGTCCGGGTAGCCGTTGAGCGGGTTCAGGCTTTCGATACAATCACTGTAACCGGTATCAGTAGGCATCCGGCGAATCGTGAAAAAGAGGTCGTTACAGTTGTCGTACGATCCCTGGTTGAAGGCAGAAGCCGGCACCCAGGTCACACCTGCAAACTGGCAGTCGCCATTCGGTTCGTAGCAGTCCGTCGGGTCATCCGGCCCGATGGAAACTGTGGTAAATTCCGT
>JAYSZC010000757.1:0-8512 GCA_043738235.1 Lewinellaceae bacterium
ATCGGCGCCACCTACAATGATTTCGCGCACGATGGTGCTGCTGATATGGGAAAATTCCGGTTGTGAAATCAGAAACACCGTTTCGATGCCATCTCCCACAATATGATTGAGCTGTGAAATGGTTTTTTCATAATCGAAATCGGATGCATTGCGCAAGCCACGCAGCAGGTAACGCGCCCCGATGCGCTGGCAGTAATGCGCGGTCAGGTTTTCAAAGGAATCGACGCTGACCTGCGGGTATTTGGCAAAAACCTGCCTCAACCATTCCATGCGCTGCTCCAGCGGGAACAGGTACTTTTTGGTGGAATTGATGCCGACCGCCACGATAATTTTGTCGAAAAGAGGCAGTGCGCGTCGCACCAGGTCCACATGGCCGACAGTGATGGGGTCAAAAGAACCGGGAAATACCGCAATTTTCATATCGAATCTGGTTAAGTAAAAGGGCAAAATTGCAAAGGGCAAAAAGCAATGTAAATCAATGAGTTACAGAAGATTTAGTATTAATTAATTTTGCACGCCTACTTAGAAAGCGGGGCAAAGTTGACGCTTTTGTATGGAAAGACAAACTTAAGAAGTTATCCATTATTAGTTATTGGTTATCAGGTGTCATACTCATTACAAAATCTGTACTATTACATATTCAATATTTTGATAACGAGGTGTTTATAACATTCGCTTTACTGCAGGAAGATGCGCCGGTACAAAAAATTAGTCCGGGTCAATGTTTTGTGAATTGAATCGAACTTCTACCTTTGGGCCGAACAAAAATCATTTTTAACTATCTGAAATCATTATGAAAAAACTATTCTTCACCCTGGTTCTTTTGATGGCATTTTTTGCCGCGAATTCACAAGATTACAAATCAGCCATTGGTTTGCGCTTGGGGTATCCGACTTCCATCACCTACAAACATTTCATCAGCGAGCCTGGTGCGATCGAACTATTTGCCGGTTTCCGGTCGTACACTTTCTATCGCTGGATCAATGTCGGAGGAGCCTACGAACACCACAAGCCCATTAGCGGAGTGGATGGTTTGAAATGGTATTTCGGCGGTGGCGCTTCTATTTTCCTGTGGACTTATGACGATGGTTTCCTGGATGATGATGGCAGCACCAGTTTCGGTCTTTTAGGAGTACTCGGTTTGGACTATAAATTTGCTGATGCGCCGGTCAATTTATCCGCAGACTGGATGCCAGTCTTCTTTTTGAACGGTTATGGCAATGGCTTTGGCGGCGGATTCGGCGCTGTGAGCGCCCGCTACACGTTCAGATAGTTGGTAACCAGTGGTCTTTCGGAGGGGCTACTTCACTTTTATCGTGGAGTAGCCTCTTCTTTTTATGTCTGTGTGGTAAAAAACTATAAATCAATTTCTATACAAGCATGCCAGACAAAATAGTTTAGATTAAATTCTTTGCAAATGCTTAATTATCAACACTGATAACTAATAACCAATAACTACTTATGAACAACGAACCCGATATTCCCCACGACCCCAAACCCTGGCAAGTGCTCGACAGGCGCTATGTGCTGGACAGGCAGCCGTATATGACGCTTCGGGAAGATACCGTTTTGCTGCCCAATGGCGCCCGTATCGAAGATTATTTCGTGTTCGAGTACCCCGATTGGGTAATGACCCTGGCCGTCACAAAAGCCGGAGAATTTGTGCTGATCCGGCAGTACCGGCATGGCATTAGCGCCGTCCACTACGAACTGGCAGCCGGTGTGGCGGAGAAAGCGTTTTCTCCGCTGGAAAACGCGCAACGGGAACTGTTGGAAGAAACCGGCTTCGGCGGCGGTGAATGGCGGCTCTGGATACAGGCGTCCGCCAATCCGGCCACCCATACCAATACAAGCCATATATTCCTGGCTACGGATGTGGAACGCCTGGATTTGCAACAATTGGAATCAACCGAGGAGATCACCGTCCGGGTACTGCCCGCAGTGGAGGTACTGCGTATTTTACGCGCCGGAGAAGTGTTTCAGGCGCTGCATTCGGCAGCCTTGTGGCGGTATTTTGCGGAGTTCGGAATACCCCAGACAGGAATGAGGAATGAGGATTGAGGAATGAGCGGCTCAATTTATTTGGCATATTATTAAACTAAAACATTGATAATCAAATAATTGAATTATTTCCCTCATCCCTCATCCCTCATCCCTCATCCCTCATCCCTCATCCCTCATTACCTTAAAAAGTGATCCATCGCCTCTCCCGGCTCCCGAAACGGCACCCGCATACTCCAGGTAATATTCCGCAGGTAGTTGCCGTCGCGTTGTTCGGAGTAGCGGTCTTTCAATATTTTTGAACTGACGATCGGCAGGTAAAACTCGAAAGCGCCTTTGTAAAATTCGAGCATAAATCCGCCGCTCCAGAGCAATTGTTCGTCGCGTGGACGATCTTGTCCGATTAAAGTAGCATCGTCGAAATAGCCGATGTCAAAATAAGGTTTAAGTTGAATGCCGAAAGGCAGGCGCTGCGGCAAATCCGCTTTGAGATTGAGCGCCAGCATATAATTATTGGAGTTGCCGATCACGGAAGCAAACGGCGCACCGAAGGCCCCTTTAAAACCGCCTTCCGTCTGGCTTACCTGCCGCGACAATAAGCCGCTGACCGTATTGCGGCCCGGAAAAATCTGGTCGTACTTGTAATCATTGAAGCCCTGCGGATTCAGCGCGAATGCATTGGGTTCGACGGAGCGGTTGCGCTGCGCATTTTTCAGGAAAGTCCCGGCAAAAATGCGGACGCTGATACGCCTGTTTTTCTGGTAAAAAAACTGTTGCCGCCACTCCAGAGAGCCGCGCACATAAGGCGCTTTTTCTCCAAAAATACTCTGGTAATTGCTGCTGTTTTCCACCATCGCCTTGAACTGCCAGGGATTGGGCGAGCGTTTTTGCATCGCCTCGTAACGCGTTTCATAAATGGCTGTTTTGATCCGGTTTTTACCCGCAAATCCGTTCGCATCCACCTGTCCGTCTTCCACATCGAGCAAAATGGCCCGGACGTGCAGGAAATGCCGGAACGACAAGGATCGGTCGGCCAATTCCAGCCGTACCTGCGGTACCAGTCGCATCATTTTTTCCCGGTAATCGAATCCGGGGTTGTAGTTGAAAGCAAAGGTTTTGGCGCTAAGACCCAGGGTGACTTTCGGCAACATACCGCCCGGAAAAAACTTGTACCGAAAATCAGCCAGTCCCACCAATTGCTTACTGACCAGGCCGAAACCGGGCGCGATATAGTATTGGAACCTGCGCGAAGGCAGCGGCGCATTGTAGAATACCACACCCAGCATGGTTTTATCGTAATTGTTCCAGCCGACCCAGGGCAAAATGCCGGTGGTACTACGTGTGGGATCCTGAAACAGGGTAGGAATTTTTAATTGCAGCGGCTCTATGCCCGCAAATGCCCCGCTACTATTTCGCCGGTTGTTTTTCCGGTTTATATCGAGTATAACATGTTCATAATCAATGACAAAAGCATCGGCCTCGCTGCCGGGCAAAACCACTTTTTCACCCGGCTGAAACCACATCGTAGCAATGACCTCGTCGCCTTTCAAAGCAGTCACGGGGAAAGGCGCCGCGAGATCGCCTTTTTGTTCGACATCGATCTGCCAACTGTTGTTTTCCCTGCGGACATCGCGGATCGCCACATCGACCTGTTTTTGGGTTTGCATGAGTTGAAACCACCAATCGGCCTCCATACCCGCGTTTTTCCAGCTCGCGCGCAGGTCTTCGGGGTAGGGGTGGCGGAACTGCCAGTCGCGGTAATAAGCCTGCATGGCGCGGTCGAATATTTCCGTGCCGGCGGACTGCTCTAACCAACGAAGGGTAGTACCCGTTTTGGTATATACCTGCGCCCCGTAAGCGATCTGCGTCATGTTGTTGGAATGCCGGTCGGGCGGCGTGTCGACATGTTCGCGGGCCAGCAACAGTTGGGCAATTTCGATGACAGACCCCTGACGGGCCGGATCGAGCAGTTTTTTGGGGATACTAATCGGATCGCTGTCGCCATAAAATTCCAGCATGTAGCGGTATTCGTAATAGGAATTGATGCCTTCGTCGAGGAAGGGGTGGTCGCGCTCGTTGGAAGCCAGGATGCCGTAAAACCAGTTATGGCCCACCTCGTGTGTAATCACTTCGTCGAGGCTTTTGGGCGACTGGCTATCGCCAATCACGGTAATCATGGGGTACTCCATACCGCCGCCGGCGCTCAGGGCTGAATGCACCGCAGTAGCTTGCGGCCAAGGATATTCCCCCACGTGTTTGGAGTAAAATTCGACCGCTCGGCGCACATAAAACGCGCCTTTTTGCCATAAATGCGCCTCCGAATGGGTGAACATGGCCCAGCAATCCACGGTTTTGCCGGAAGCGAGCACAGCCTGGTCTTTCAGCACAAAAAAACGTTTGTCGGCAAACCAGGCAAAATCGTGCACCCGCTCGGCCACATAGCGGATCGTTTTCATTTCGCTGGTGGATCTTGGAAACGTGTCAAGTTTTGGAGCGCCCTTATCCGGCATGTTTTTGCTAAATTTTTCGCGGGTTTCGGTTTCTTTTCGGTTTAAAAACTCGATTTCCGAAACAGTTTGCAACACGCCCGAAGCGCCCACCACATAATTGGATGGCAGCGTGATCGTCACGTCGAAATTGCCGAATTCGGAGTAAAATTCACCTATGTCGAGGTAAGGCATGGCGTGCCAGCCGCGGTTGTCGTACACCGCGGGTTTGGGATACCATTGCGTCATTTGATAGGAAGTGCCCACATGGCCGAGCCGGGAAAAAGACGCCGGAATTTTTAACAAAAACGGCGTGGCGATGCGGATGCGTTCGCCCGGCGCGAGTGGTTTTGACAGGGTGAGTCGGGCAATGTCGGGGTTGTCGCGGTCGTATTTCCAGCTTATTTTCTGGCCGTCTGCCGTGAAATCCAGGTTTTTGTAATAACCCAGGGCTTTTTCATCAGCGAAATAGAATTCCCGGTTGCCATCGCGCAGTTTTTGTTTGCAAAAGGCTGTTTCGCGGTTTTTAAACGCATTCCCCCACAAATGTATCCAGATTTCGGGCAAGGCATCGGGCGAATTATTCAAATAATCCATCTCGATATTACCCGTCAGTGTGTGGGCTTTATCATCCAGCGCCACCACAATGCGGTAGTTGACTTCCTGCTGGAAATAGGGTTTTTCAGTTTGCGCGCACAGCACAAAAGGAAACAATAACAATGCTATAAAAAAGGGCTTCTTCATACTATTTGATGTGATTGTTGAGCGTTTTTCGGAGGCAAAGGTAAGTGGTGTTGATTGTTTTGTTCGCCTGTCCGGCAAAGTAACAGAGTGGCAAAAATTCATCATTCATCATTTATCATTCATCATTCCCCAAAAAATCTACCGACCTTTGCCGCCATGCAAACCTGGCTGTCCTACCATTTTTACCCGCTCGAAACCGCCGATATTTTTTTAACCCGCGCGGTAAGGCCTTTTCTGGATCAATACATCTGGCCGAAACCCGGCGCCCGCGCTTTTTTCATCCGCTACGACGATGAAAAAGGCCCGCACATCCGCCTGCGCCTGCGCGGTGAAGCGGACTGGATGCAGGAAACCCTTGCGCCCGCTGTGGAAGGCTGGTTTGCAGAACGCGGCGAACGCATATCCGAACCCTACGAACCGGAAACGGCGCGTTTTGGCGGAGCGGATGCAATGGGTTGGGCCGAAGAATATTTTCACGTCAGCACCCGCGTCGTGCTGGAGCGTTTGCAGCGTTCGGCTTATACCTACGGCGATGCGCTGTTCGACGCGCTTCGGATGCACACCATCACGGTCTACGCCGCCGGTCTGGAGCGGGAAAAAGCGGCCTGGTATTTCGGGCAATTGTGCAAACAATGGATGCTGCTGTTTTTTCAGCCGGCGGAAAATGAGGAATCCGAAGCAGCCATGCGGGCGACGCTCCTGGAAAATTTCCAGACCAATTTTGCGCCGCAGGCGGAACACCTTCGGTCTACCATAGATAATATGTGGAAAGCCATTTCAGAGGAAAAATTTGACGCCAAACAGCCGGAATGGATTCGCTGGTACAGGGGTAATCAATTGATCCTGAAAGAATTCGGCGAAGGACTGGAACGGGTGCTGCCTAGTTTGCTGCACCTGAACAGCAACCGATTGGGCATCAACAACCAGGATGAGGTGTATCTGATGTATGTGCTGTCGAAGGCGCTGTGAATAAAGGGGTTGATGAGGTTGATAAAGGTTGATGAGGTTGATAAAGGTTGATAAGGTTGATAAAGGTTGATAAGGTTGATAATGGCCGCTCTATGGCTGCGACTGTTCACTTTTTGAGTGGCTTTTATCAACCTTTATAAACCTCATCAACCTTTATCAACCTTTTTAAACCAGGAAATCCCGCACCGCATGTACCACCGAAATATGCTGCATCCGGTGCCCGAATCCTTGCGTTTCTAAGTAAGTAGCCGCCCATTGTTCGGCGACGAGGCGCCCTTCGGCAACCGGCGCCACGGCGTCGTCGCGATCATGCAGCACCATTCCCTGCACATCCGTGAGCAGGGTTACCTTTTGGGCCACCGAATAGGCTTCGACGGGAATGCCGCTGCGCCGCTCGATTTCCTTGTCCACCTGCCGCAGCACCGTTTCATTTGCGCCGATGATGCTGCCGAAATCAACATCGGCCCCCTTCCATAAATTACACCCGATACACCACTACGATAAACGATACACCACACACCACACATCAAATATGACTGACGCAATATTTACGGTACCACATCCGGTGAATGAACCGGTACTGAATTTCGCTCCCGGATCGCCGGAAAAATTATCGCTGAAAAAAGCACTCGCCGACGCCAAAGCCTCCCAAAAAGACATTCCTATGTTTATTGGAGGTAAACACGTGCATTCGGATGAAAAATTAGCCATGCGCCCGCCACATGAACGCAAACATATTCTGGGCCATTACTTCAAAGGAAATGCCTCGCATGTCAAATTGGCCATCGACTCGGCGCTGGCAGCCAAACCGGCCTGGGAAGCCATGCCCTGGCAGGAACGCGCCGCTATTTTCCTGCGCGCCGCCGATTTGCTGACCGGGCCGTATCGCTCCAGGATGCTGACAGCCACCATGCTTTGCCAGAGTAAAAACGCTTACCAGGCTGAAATTGACTGCATCTGCGAATTGGCTGATTTTTGGCGATACAATGTGCATTTCATGGAGGAAATTTACCAACAGCAGCCGCTCAGCACCCGCAATATCTGGAACCGGACCGACTGGCGGCCCCTGGAAGGTTTCGTTTTTGCGCTGACGCCGTTCAATTTCACCGCCATTGCCGGCAATTTGCCCACAGCGCCCGCTATGCTGGGCAATGTAGTCGTCTGGAAACCCGCTGAATCCCAGATTTACTCCGCTGCGGTTATCATGGAAATCCTGGAAGCAGCCGGATTACCCGCCGGCGTCATCAACTTAGTGTATGTGGACGGCCCAACCGTCGGAGACGTGGTGTTCCGCCACCCCTCGTTCGCCGGACTGCATTTTACCGGCAGCACAGGCGTATTCCAGCGCATCTGGAAAACCATCGGCGACAATATTGCCAACTACCGCACGTACCCCCGCATCGTGGGCGAAACGGGCGGCAAGGACTTTGTTATCGCCCACCCTTCCGCCGAAGCAGATGCCGTAGCAGTCGGGCTGGTACGCGGCGCTTTTGAGTTTCAGGGTCAAAAATGTTCCGCCGCTTCCCGGGCCTACATCCCGCAAAGCCTGTGGCCTGCCGTGAAAGCAAAAATGCAGGCAGACCTGGCCTCCATGAGCATGGGAACGACCGAAGATTTCCGCAATTTTATCAATGCGGTCATCGACGAAAAGGCGTTTGATAAAATTACATCCTATATCGCCGATGCTAAAAAAGCGCCCGGCGTACAGGTGATTGCAGGTGGAAATTTCGACAAAAAAGAGGGTTATTTCATTGAACCTACTGTCCTGGAAGTATCTGACCCTCAATACATTACTATGTGCGAAGAAATTTTCGGGCCGGTACTTACCATTTACGTTTACCCCGATGCGAAATATGCGGAAACGCTGGATTTGCTGGATAAAACTTCGCCTTATGCCCTGACCGGCGCTGTTTTTGCACGCGACCGGGCAGCCATCGAACTGGCGAGCCACAAACTCCGCCACGCAGCCGGCAATTACTACATCAATGACAAACCGACCGGCGCCGTGGTGGGCCAGCAACCTTTCGGCGGGGGCCGCGCTTCCGGCACTAACGATAAGGCTGGTTCTATCCTGAATATGTACCGCTGGATTTCACCGCGTACGATGAAGGAGAATTTTGTGCCGCCAACAGACTACAGGTACCCGTTCTTAAGCGAGGAATGAGGGTTTTCAGGAATGAGGTATGAGGTATGAGGAATGGCCGAGCATGATGTCGGACATCACGCTCGGCCATTCTTTATCCCACTGATCACCCGCAGTACGATGGCAATCAAAGCAACGTGATGTCGGACATCACGCTCGGCCATTCTTT
>JAYSZC010000758.1:0-1346 GCA_043738235.1 Lewinellaceae bacterium
GCTGCTTTTCATAGGTCACATAAGTTGAGTGTCGTAACCCAAACTTAGTGACCTATTTTCATTTTAACTAATATCTCCACTTTTGAGCGGAGTATTGAATATCCCAATATCTCAATAACCCAATAACCCAATCCCGCGTATATTTGCGCCCGATTTTTAAAATCAGCCACCGATTATGCTCGACAAACTTCAAGCGATACGCGAAAGATACATGCACCTGGAGGAACAACTGTCCGATCCGTCCACTGCCTCGGATGTGGAAAAATCCAAAAAGGTAAACAAGGAGTATAAAAAACTCCAGCCGATCATGCAGACCGCTGCGCGGTATGAAAAAGCCATGTCCAATCTCAGCAGCGCCCGCTCCATATTGTCGATGGAAAGCGACCCGGAAATGCGCGAGATGGCGCGGGACGAAATTGCGATGCTGGAGCCTGAATGCAGTACTTTGGAAGATGAGTTGAAAACACTGCTCACGCCCAAAGACCCGGAGGACGAAAAGGATGTTATTTTTGAAATACGCTCCGGTACCGGCGGCGATGAAGCGGCCCTGTTTGCCGGCGATTTATACCGCATGTACGGCCGCTACTTCAGTGCCCGCGGCTGGGAAGTAGAAGTGCTGGATGAAAACCCCGGCACGGCAGGAGGTTATGCCAAAGTAGTACTGGAAGTATCGGGCGAACATGTGTACGGACGGCTCAAGTACGAATCGGGCGCACACCGCGTGCAGCGTATCCCGGAGACGGAAGCCAAAGGCCGCGTGCATACTTCTGCTGCTACGGTAGCCGTATTGCCCAAAATGGAACCGGAAGACATCAATGTCCGCAAGGAAGATATCCGCACCGATACTTTTCGCGCTTCGGGCGCAGGCGGACAACACGTGAATAAAACGGAATCGGGCGTGCGCTTTACCCACCTTCCTACCGGCATTATTGCAGAAAGTACGGAAAGCCGCTCGCAACATAAAAACCGCGACATTGCAATGGGCCGTCTGGTACAGCAAATTCAGGACGCCCAGGTTCAACGTGAGGCTTCTGCGCTTGCTTCGGCGCGCAAAAGCATTGTGGGTTCCGGCGACCGCTCCGAAAAAATACGCACCTACAACTGGCCGCAAAACCGCGTGACCGATCACCGGCTGGAAGGCGATAACAAAAACTTCAACCTGGATAAGGTCATCGAGGGCGATCTGGAAGGACTGATCGAGGCGCTGACGATTGCTGATAATGCGGCGAAAATGCAGGAAGGATGACGGTTTGTTGTAGTTTGATGGTTTGAAGGGTTTGATGGTTTGGGGCGTGCAACTCAAGACTTTAGTTACCACCGCAAACCATCAAACCCTTCAAACCATC
>JAYSZC010000759.1:0-3284 GCA_043738235.1 Lewinellaceae bacterium
TTGAATTGTATGATGATATTCTGAGCGTATGTGCTGGCCTCTGGAACTTCTATTTGGAACATAACTGATTGATTTACAATACTGCAACAAGTCTAATATTCACCTCGCTCCGTAGGAGCCGTCTGTTTATAGAAAAAAGGCCCCAATACCACCCGCCCCGTAGGGGCCGGCTGTTTATTAAGCCGCACAGTATCTGTCGGTTGACACGCTTTATTTTTAATGTTAATCATTTCACACAAATGGCAAACACCTACACACAATTGTATGCTCAATTGGTATTCGCCGTCAAAGGCCGCCAATCATTAATTCAAAAAGAATTTCGGGAACCCCTGCACCAATACATCACCGGCATAGTGCAAAAACGCGGACAAAAAATGCTGGCTGTGTTTTGTATGCCTGATCATGCGCATATTTTTGTCGGTTTCAAACCGACATTGTGTCTCTCCGATTTAGTACGCGACATCAAAACTAATACATCGCTCTTTATCAAAGAAAACAATTTCACGCCGGTTACATTTTCGTGGCAAGAAGGTTTCGGAGCCTTCACGTATGCCCATTCACAACTGGACTCGGTTTGTAAATACATTTTAAACCAAGAGGCACATCATAGCGCCCGTACTTTCAAATCCGAATACCTTGATTTCCTGGAGAAATTTAAAGTGCCGTATGAAGATCGGTATTTGTTTGAATGGGAGGAAGGTTGAAATTTTGTAAAACATACAAACATGAGACATCCCGAATTTTTCTTCAGTGAAAAATTCGGGATGTCTCATGTTTCAAATTAAGTTCCCCCCTCAATTCCTTCGAAACGCTACCGGCATCGCATCATCGAAATCCCCGGTCAGCACCGGCGTTTGAACATTGGCGGTGTACTCGCGCACTTTGGAATATACATAGCCGTATAACTCCTTGATAGTCACCAGGTAATCGCCGTTGTTATCCGCAGCGCCTTTCAGTCCGCGGAGCACGTAGTAGGTAAACACACCCTGGCGCAGGCCGTGGTCTTCGAGCGAGAGTTCTTCGGCTTTAGAAGACATCAGCAGGGCAATACCGCCATCGGCTTCTTCAAAAGCCTGGTAGTAGCGTTGCAAAGTGACAGGCGCCGGGCCTTTAGCAGCCAGGCCGTCGCCGTAGTTGAGGGAGCCGCTGTGGCAGGCGTCGGCGATGCAGAGTTTGTGTTTGGCTTTGCTGGCGTTGAAAATTTGTTTCACTTCCTCGTGGCGCAGTTTGTTGTTGTAGCCGTCGTAGTCGACCGGCAGGAAACAACCTTCCAGGCCGTGGCCGCTGAAGTACAGCATCACCACGTCGTTGGCGTCGGCTTTCAGAAAATACTGGCGCATGGTTTTCAGGATATTTTCGCGGGTAGCCGATTCGTCCACCAGGATGGCAATCTGATTATCAGGTAATGCACCGCCTTCCGGGCTTTTGAGAAAAGAATACACGCGGAAAGCATCGTCGTCGGTAAATTTGAGCGAAGGCATGGAGGTGTAACGACCTACGCCGACGATCACAGCCCATATTTTGACACCTTTATTCGCTTCTACCATAATCGGCTCGGCAGGGACATCTTCCCGGGAATCCATTTCTTTGATCGGAGAACCGTTCATCCACACAGCGCCATACACACGCCCCGTGCTGAAGTACATGATTCCTTCGCCGTGCGGGGCATTGTTGACCCATTCGCCATCGTAGCGGTCGCCATTGGAATAGTAGCATACACCTTTGCCGTTCGGGTAGCCCTCTTTGAACTCGCCGATCCAACGAGATCCGTCGGGATAATCGTAGTAGCCACGACCGACACGGCAGAAACCGGTACCGCAGTTGCGGAGTCCGCTGACATCCGGTTTGGTCGGTGAAGGTTTGGTTTGCGCGGGTTTATTGGATGCGGTACTACTGCCGTTCTGGGTAGGTTTTTGCTGGGTGGTTGTCGGCTTATTCGCCATCCCGCCAGAATTACCGGTGGTGGTAGTAGTCGTAGCGGCGGGTTTGCCATTGGTCCAGGAGCCTTGTGTTATTTTACCACTGGGGGCTACTAATTTACCGGTACCATGTTTGCGGTTTTTTTGCCAGGAGCCAGTATAATAGGCGCCATCAGGATAGTACATGGTGCCCTGACCATCGAATTCGCCATTCACAAATTTGCCTTCGTAGCGTTCTCTGGATTTAAAGTAATACTTGCCCTGACCATTAGGCTGATCATTGGTCCAGGCGCCGATGTATTTATCGCCATTGGCGTAGGTCATCGAGCCTTCGCCTTGCATTTTGCCGCGGCTGAACTGGCCTTCATAAAAAGCGCCGTTCGGCAGGGTCATTTTACCCCGGCCATCGCGCAGGTTGGCCCTGAATTGTCCGGTATACCTGGAGGTAGCCGAATAACGGTAAGTACCAGTTCCATTTTGGCAGTTGCCGCTGACACATTGGGCAGGTAATTGGAATGATGAAATTACCAGCAATAAAGCCGGTACAAAAAGACGGGAAACAAGATTATAACCCTTCATGTCGGTGACAGATTTAATTTTTTACAATGAAAAAAGTGCGGGTAAAAAGAAGGGTGCAAGCAGTCTGTTTTTAACAATGTGATTAAACTCGAACGAGGTTCCGGTATCATGTTTGGCGGTTGTTTGGAGTAGCCCGGGCGGATGATATGATGCAAGAACAATTTACCTATCCGAATATTGTGCCATACATATTTCAATGAAATGAAATTTGTACTTTTGCGGCGTTGTTTTTTATAGTAACATTCTGATTTTCAATAAATTAAAAAAAATTTAAATCCATGTTAAAAAAACTTTCCACAATGTTAGGAGCGGCTTTACTCCTGTCTGCCTGCGGTTCGCAGCCTTCGGAAACCACCCAGGCTGCCGCCGCCAAAAACTTCGGCGCTGTGATAGATGCCCAAAATGCCGTTGCTTATGATGCCCTCATGCCACAAATGGCGACAGTAGATTCATTGCCTGCCAAAGTGAGCGGCAAGGTAAGCGAGGTGTGTCAGAAAAAGGGTTGTTGGATGACTTTGGTATCCGATCAGCCGGGGCAACCGGAAATGCGTGTGACATTTAAAGACTATGCGTTTTTTATGCCGAAAGACCTCGCAGGCAAACACGTGGTGATAGATGGCTATGCCTATGTTGAAAATACGCCTGTGGATGTATTGCGCCACTACGCGGAAGACGCCGGCAAATCAAAAGAAGAAATTGCCGCCATCACCGAACCGAAACGCGAAGTTTCTTTTGAGGCCTCCGGGGTGCTGATTCTGGATTGAAAAGGTTGATGAGGGTTGATAA
>JAYSZC010000760.1:0-1345 GCA_043738235.1 Lewinellaceae bacterium
TAACTGATAACCAATAACTGATAACCAATAACAAATTATGCGCACCACACTCCTCCTCCTACTGTTTGCGGCGTTTTTTGCCTGTAAAACCCGCAAAGACACCCCTCCGACCAATGACACCAACCTGGTCCGCTTAGCCACCCAGGGCTGCCGGGGTTATTGCCCCGAGTACACCCTCGACTTTCGCAACAACGGCAGCGTCACGTATGAAGGCATCCGGAATATCGAAAAAATGGGAAAAGTGGAATTTCAACTTACACCGGAAGAACTCCGTACGTTAAAGGCCGAAGTGCAAAAAACCAACCTTTGGCAGTATCCGGAAAATATCGAAAGCGGCGTAGCCGATGCGCCCTATGCAACCCTGACAGTATTCGACGACAGTAAAAGCCACCCGGTTTCCGGCAGTATCGACCGCCCGAAACCTGTGCTCGATCTTGAAGTCAGTTTAAAAAACCTCGCCGAAGCGCACGGGCTACAGGTAAAACGCGGATTCGACCCCAATGACCCCATACTGAAACTGACCGCGCAAATTGTGGTGAAACTCAAATCCGATCTCAACGCGGGCAACTGGATTGCAAAATTTGATGCCGGCATCAAATTGCGCCTGATCCGGCGGGTTGCCACTGAAAACAACTGGTTGGTTGCCTACAATCCCGATCAGTTTTCAGAAACGGAAATCATTGACCTGCTCAAAAGCACGGAAGGCGTACTCGATGCATTGCCGTCCAAAGACGTGAAGAACCGCAACTGACAAGCATGAAAGCGTTTTGGCGAAAACAATGGTTGCTTTGGTTGGTGTATACCCTGGCGGCGCTATTGGTCTCCCTGCAACGGCTGGGGCTGGCGCCCAATGCCGATGGCTATACGGCGTATGAGAACTACCGCATTTTTCGCAACGCCTACTTTCACCTGCTGGCAGGCCAGAACCCTTATGCGGCCTTCCCGGCGGAACAATGGGATTTATTCAAATACAGCCCGGCTTTTGCCCTGTTCATGGCGCCTTTTGCTGCCTTGCCCGATTGGGCAGGGCTGCCGCTCTGGAACCTCCTGAATGCACTGCTGCTGCTGGCTGCCGTGTTTCGTATGCCGGTTCTGACAGCAAATCAGCGCATTTTCATGGCCTGGTGGATACTGCCGGAGTTGGTCGTTTCCATGCAAAACAGCCAGAGCAACGGGCTTACCGCTTCGTTGATGTTGTGGGCGTTTATTGCACTGGAAAACAACAAACCCGTATCCGCTGCCGGATGGACGGTCGCCGGCGCTTTCCTCAAGATTTTTGGCATTTTTTCAGCCATTTTGGCCTGGTTTTATCCTGAAAAAATGCGTTTTGCACTTTGGTTACTTG
>JAYSZC010000761.1:0-3281 GCA_043738235.1 Lewinellaceae bacterium
AGGAGCAACTCACAACTCACAACTCACAACTCACAACTCACTACTCACTACTCACTACTCACTACTCACTACTCACGATGAGAAAAATCCAGAAGTACAAAGCCACTATCCACCCGCAGGGTCTCGAGCTGCCGGTGGATATTACGCTGGAGCGCAGGCAGGATACCCGCTTCGGCATGACCGGACGGCGTGTGTCGCTGCGGCTGCCTACCGGCGTGACGGCAGATGCGATCCGACAGCAACTGAGCGCGCTGGAGGTCTGGGTTTGTAAGGTTTTTGAAGAAAAACCGGCGCTGAAAGAAGCCTTTTCCGAAAAAATATACCGTACGGGAGACGTGCTCGAAGTGGGCGGACGCCGTTATACACTACAAGTGAATATCGAAGCGCGCGGAACGCATACCGCCAAAATGAACGGCCATGTGATTTCCCTGCAAATTAGCGACCGATCGACCCCTTTGAATCGAACCAAAGCCATCAAGTCGCTGCTGAGCCGCGTGGTGGCAGGCGATTTTTACCCTGAAATCCGCCGCCGGGTATTGGACTGGAACGACCGCACCTTTCGACGACATATTCAAAGCATCAACCTGAAATACAACCACAGCAATTGGGGCAGTTGCTCGGTCCGCAACAATGTGAACCTCTCCACCCGGCTGCTGTTCGCGCCGCCGGAGGTGCAGGATTATGTTATCCTGCACGAACTGGCGCACCTGGTCGAACTCAACCACTCCGACCGGTTTTGGGCTTTGGTGGCAGTACACATGCCCGATTACGAAGAAAAAGAACGCTGGCTAAAAAAGAACCGGCATCAATGCGACTTTTAAATGCACGACATCTCGAATGCTTCCGACATCAAAACCCTGATCGACCATTTCTACGGCAAAGTGCAGCAGGACGATGTAATCGGATATATTTTTAACGACATAGCCCAGGTGAACTGGCCTGCACACCTCCCGGTCATGTATGCCTTTTGGGAATTCCTGCTGCTCGGCTCACCAGATGCTTACAGGGGCAATCCGATCCAAAAACATTTTGATTTGCACCAGAAACACCCGCTCAAGGCGGCGCATTTCGACCGCTGGGTGCTGCTGTTTCAGTCCTCCGTAGATGAACTTTTTGCCGGGCCAACGGCGGAAGCAGCCAAATTCAAGGGGTATGCAATTGCAGAAACCTGGAAACCTAAATTCGACGGGCCGTTTGCCGGATAAGTGAAAGGGCAAAATTGCAAAGGGCAAAAAGCAGTGTAGGCCTTTTGTAACTCATTGATTTATATTGCTTTTTGCTCTTTGCAATTTTACCCTTTGTAATTTTGTCCTTTGCAATTTTGCCCTTTTAAATACTCCTTTCCCCATTCTATCTTTGCAGCCTCATTGTACATCTCCACCACTCTTGCATTTTTGTGTACAGTGCTGTTCATTATTTCCCTAACTATCTTTAAAACTACACCTATGCAGGAACTTGGACTGAAAAATCCATTGGCGAGCCTTGAATCCGCAGGCCTGAAAAACTACAAAACAGCCTTCTGGAATCTTTCTCCGGAAGAACTGATGGAACACTCCATCCAGAAAGGTATGGGCCAGCTGGCCGACAGCGGCGCCCTGGTGATTAATACCGGTGAATTTACGGGCCGCTCCCCGGACGACCGTTTTATTGTGAGAGACAGCATGACTGCCTCCAAAGTGCACTGGGGCAAGGTCAATATCCCGTTTGATTCCCGGAAATTTGACAAACTCTGGCGCAAATGTTGTGCATACCTAAAAAAGAAAGACCTCTATGTGCGCGACCTGCGCGCCAATGCCAGCGCCAATCCGGACTATCAGTTGCGCCTCCGCTTGGTGACGGAATACCCCTGGAGCAGCCAGTTTGCAAACAATATGTTCCTGCGCCCCGAGCGCGAAGAAATACTTCAATTCGAGCCGCGCTGGACAGTCCTTTGCGTCCCCGGTTTCAAAGCCGATCCGGCTGTAGACGGTACCCGGCAACATAATTTTGCCATCGTCAATGTGAAAAAACGCCAGTTGCTCATTGGCGGAACGGGTTATACCGGGGAAATCAAAAAAGGCATTTTCTCCGTCATTAATTTTGTGTTGCCGACACGCACCACCGATGCACTGCCAATGCATTGTTCGGCCAATGTAGGTAATGACGGCGATATCGCCCTCTTTTTCGGCCTGTCGGGCACAGGCAAAACCACCCTCAGCGCCGATCCCAACCGCGCGCTCATCGGCGACGACGAACACGCCTGGGCGCACAACGAGGTGTTCAACTTTGAGGGCGGCTGCTACGCCAAAACCATTGACCTGACAGAAGAAAAAGAACCCGATATTTTCCGCGCGATTCGCCACGGCGCT
Organism: Lewinellaceae bacterium; assembly: GCA_043738235.1. GTDB lineage: Bacteria > Bacteroidota > Bacteroidia > Chitinophagales > Saprospiraceae > M3007. The sequence goes on from JAYSZC010000761.1 coordinate 2,349, forward strand.
ATCCTGGAAAATGTAAAATTTGTTGCAGGCACCCGCCAGGTGGATTATGCCGACCGCAGTATCACGGAAAATACGCGGGTGTCGTACCCCATTTACCATATTCCCAATGCGGTCAGGCCCAGCCGTGCCGAAGGTGATCCCAAAAATATCTTTTTCCTGACCTGCGATGCCTATGGTGTGCTGTCGCCCATTTCCCGGCTCACTCCCGAACAGGCCATGTACTACTTCATCAGTGGTTATACGGCACGGGTTGCGGGCACGGAAGTCGGCATTAAAGAACCCAAATCGGTATTTTCGGCGTGTTTCGGCGCCCCGTTTTTACCATTGCACCCCGCCAAATATGCCGACTTGCTGGGTAAAAAACTCCGAAAAAGCAAATCGGCTGTCTGGCTGATCAATACCGGTTGGAGCGGTGGCGCCTATGGAGCGGGCAGCCGTATCAAACTGTCCTATACCCGCGCCATGATAACGGCAGCGCTCAACGGCTCGCTCGATAAAGTTGACTATCATCAGCATCCGATATTCGGCATGGCCATTCCAACGTCCTGTCCGCATGTGCCCGATCATCTTTTGAACCCACGTGATACCTGGGCAGATAAAGGCAAATACGACCTCAAGGCGGCGCAATTGGCCCAGGAATTTGTGCAAAATTTCAAAAAATACGAAGACCAGGCCAAACCGGAAATTATTGCGGCCAGCCCGAAGGGGTGAGGAATGAGGGATGTTTAGGAATGAGGGATGAGGGATGAGGAATGACCGAGCGTGATGTCCGACATAACGATGAGGAATGAGGGATGTTTAGGAATGAGGGATGAGGAATGAGGAATGAGGGATGAGGAATGAGGAATGAGGAATGAGGAATGAGGAATGAGGAATGAGGGATGAGGAATGAGGAATGAGGAATGAGGAATGACCGAGCGTTATGTCGGACAT
>JAYSZC010000762.1:0-3276 GCA_043738235.1 Lewinellaceae bacterium
GGCCACGGGTGTAAGGGTGTTCAGGTTGTCGGAGTATTTTATCTACGGGGCCTTCTTCCACAATTTTTCCCTGTAACATCACGACTACACGATCACAGATTTCAGCAATAACGCCCAAATCGTGGCTGATAAACAGCATCGAAAGTCCCGATTCTTCTTTCAGTTCTCGCATTAATTCGAGAATAGTTTTTTGCACGGTAACATCCAAAGCCGTCGTCGGCTCGTCGGCAATGAGCAGGCTTGGATTGCAGGACATGGCCATGGCGATCATCACCCGTTGTTTTTGTCCCCCGCTGATCTGGTGCGGGTAGGCGTTGAAGATGCGGGCGGGATCGGGTAGTTTTACCTGTTCAAAAAGTTGCAGGGTCACTTCTTTGGCGGCGCTGAAATTCAGTTTCCGGTGCAATTGCAGCGCTTCCGTTACCTGGTGCCCGCAACGGAAAACAGGATTCAGGGAAGTCATGGGTTCCTGAAAAATCATGGCAATATCTGCGCCCCGGATGCGCTGCATGGCGGGATCGGGCAGCGTCAGCAGATTCACCGGGGCATTTCCGGTATCATACCAGATTTCACCCCGGGTCATTTTTGCTGCGGGGTGGGGGAGCAGCCGCATCACGGAAAGCGCCGTGACCGATTTGCCGGAACCTGATTCGCCGACGATGCCGAGCGTTTCGCCGCGATCGAGGTATAGTGATAAACCGTCCACAGCGCGCGTCACCCCGCGGTCGGAATGGAAATCGATGACTAAATCTTTGATTTCGAGTATTTTAGACATCTGTTACATCGTCAGTTTGCAAAACCCGTCTTCCCAGTTCACTTTTACTTTTCCACCTTTTTTCATCCATTCTACCAATTCTGATCCCATCAGTTCGGCGCGCCAGCCGACCAGCAGCGATTTATCAAAATCTTCGCTGCCCGATTTCAGCCGGTTAAAATCGCCTTTGGGAAGCAGCAATGCGGCGCTGATTTCGTGTTCGATACACTGCTTTTTTACAAAATGGTACAACAGTTCCATCGTCCATTCGCGTTCGGCGTTTTCCGGCGGCGGTTTTGGCAGTCCGTCCAGAAAGGCCTGTTCTTCTTCGGTCGCTTTGTCGCGCCAAAGGGCTTGCCAGGCGTCCAGATTTTTTTTCCAGACACCTTCGGAAAGGGTTCGGTTGGAGCGAAAAGCGTTGGGGCCGTCTTTCGTGGAGCGCAATACCGTACTGATGTGCCGGCTTTGCAATACCTGCTCTTTCGGGATATCGAGTTCGATCGCCCGCTGAACGCGCCATTTGTACAGGCGCATCAGAAATATTTTTTCTTTAAAGTCTATGTGGTGTACCAAATCACTGCCTAACAGTTCTTTATTGGGATCGACGATGTAGAAACTTTCGGTTTCCCACTTCCTGTTTTCTTCCCGGCACCAGCTTTCCCGCTGGTGTTTGTGCATTTTTTTGGTCAGTTTTTCATGCAGGTCCGGCAGGTATTTGACATCCTCCACGGCATAGTTGAGGGCTTTCTGGTCGAGGGGACGGACTGCCCAATCGGCCACCGTATGGCTTTTGGCCAGGGTGACGCGCATCTCTTTTTCAACGATTTTGCCAAAACCTGCCGGATAGTTGTACCCGATAAACCCCGCCGCAATCTGCGTATCGAAGGTATTGGACGGAACGGCGCCGAAAAGGGTGTACAAAAGGCGGTAGTCGTTGTCTCCGGCATGGGTAATTTTTAACACCTTCGGGTCTTCCACTATATCGAGAAAGGCATCCAGGTTCGTAATTTCCAGGGTATCGACTAAGTAAATATGGTCACCCGCAATAATCTGCAGGAGGCACAGCACCGGAATGTATGTTTTTTCGCCGACGAATTCGGTATCGAAACCAATCCAGGGCGCTTCGGCGATGGATTGCATGACCTGATCGAAGTCCTGTTGTTTTTCGAGGAAGTGTACGCTGTAGTTCATGGGGTAAAAGTAAGAAGGCCCGGATTTCTTTTGTTGCTCGTTTCTAAACTTTCTTTGCAGGGTCAATTTTAAAATGATAATTATGCTGATCAACCTGCTTTCCGATACTGTAACAAAACCCACGCCGGCTATGCAGCAGGCCATGTGGCTGGCGGAAGTCGGCGACGATGTGTTTCGCGAGGACCCGACCGTGAATGCCTTAGAGGCCAAGTGTGCGGCGATGTTCGGCCACGAAGCCGCTTTGTTTTGCCCCAGCGGCACCATGACCAATCAAATTGCCCTGAAGGTACATACCCGCCCGCTCGACGAAGTGATTTGTGACGAAATGAGCCATATTTACCAGTATGAGGTGGGTGGTTATGCCTTTCATTCCGGTATTGGCGTCAACCTGTTGAAGGGAGAAAATGGCATTATCAACGCCGGTATGGTGGAGGCTGCCATCAAACCCCGCTACGACTGGCTGCCCAAAAGCAGTCTGGTGGTGATCGAAAACACCTGCAACAAAGGCGGCGGCGGCATCTACAGCCTCGACAACATCCGGGCCATCCGTCAGGTGTGCCGGAAACATCAACTTGCGTTGCACCTGGACGGCGCCCGCCTGTTCAATGCGCTGGTGGAAACAGGCGACACACCCGTTGCCATCGGCGCGGAAGTGGACAGCATTTCTATATGCCTGTCTAAAGGCCTGGGCGCGCCGGTGGGTTCCGTACTGATTGGTAGTCAATCATTTATCGCAGAAGCCCGCCGGGTGCGGAAAGTCATGGGCGGCGGTATGCGGCAAGCGGGGTACCTCGCCGCCGCAGGTATTTATGCGCTCGACCACCATGTCGAAAGGTTGCGGGAAGACCACTTGCACGCCCGGCAACTGGCTGCCGCGCTGGCTGAAATGCCATGGGTGGAACATATCCGCCCGGTACAGACGAATATCGTCATTTTCGACCTCAAAGCGCCCCTGACGCCACTCGTTTTTTTGGATTACCTAAACCAAAATGGTGTAAAAGCTTCGGCCTTCGGGCCGCAAACGATCCGTTTTGTTACCCATCTCGACGTTACGGCGGACATGGTGGAAAGAGCCATAGAGGTTATTAGAAGTGAGAGGTGAGAAGTGAGAAGTGAGAGGTGAGAGACATCCCGCTTGGCGGCTCAATGATTTAGACATCGTTTTTCAGGCCTGTATTTGTGAGTAGTGAGTAGTGAGTGGCATCTCGTTAGAAAAAATTCAGTTCTTTCTTCTAACAAGATGCCACTCACAACTCACTACTCACAAATACAGGCCTGAAAAACGATGTCTAAATCATTGAGCCGCCAAGCGGGATGTCTCTCACCTCTCA
>JAYSZC010000763.1:0-8463 GCA_043738235.1 Lewinellaceae bacterium
CAGCGCCCCGGTAATATGAACGGGGCGCTGCCCCTCCATTCCTGGGTTAACTGGAAAATGCTACAAATATTACCGGGGCGCTGCCCCTTTGCCTACCAGCTCTGAACGTCCGGTTTTACACAATTGTCTTACCTTAGAAATTGCTGAATTGAATACATGACTTTTTTCTAACAAATTGACTATTATAACGTTACACCAAAATACAGGCCACTCACCACTCACTACTCACGATTACAGGCCTGAAAAACTAAAGCCAAAACCAACAGAGCCGCCAAGCGGGACGTCTCTCACCTCTCACCTCTCACCTCTCTCTATGTTCCGTTATCTCCTTTTCCTTTCTCCCCTTTTTACCCTGCTTTTCTGCCACCGCGAGATCAATTCGGGGAGTGGGCGCAAAGCCGAAACCAACTATAAAACCTTATGCGCATCCTGCCACGGCGCTACGGTAGCGGATTTTGTGCAGCGCGACTGGAAACACGGCAGTTCGAGGCTCGAAATTATCAGCAGCATCGGTGGCAATTTTACCGGCGGCGCCAACCACCACCCTGCCCAGAAACTGAATGAAAAGGAGTTGCAGGAACTGGGTCAGTATATTATTGAGGCCCTCCTGGAGCGCAAACAAAAAATGATTACCGAAGGCGCACCCACCAACGGCGTGTACACTTCGCAGGGCATGACGGTGCAATTGGATACCATTGCCCGCAACCTGGAAAATCCCTGGGGCATGGCCTTTCTGCCCAACGGCGACCTGCTGTTTACAGAACGAAGCGGCAAACTCTGGCGGCTGACGCCACAGGGCAAAAAAACGGAGATCGGCGGCGTACCGCCTGTGCTCGTGGAAAGTCAGGGCGGCCTGCTCGATGTGGAACTGCACCCGCAGTTTGCCACCAATAGTTTTGTGTACCTGTCCTATTCCAAATTCAGGGATTCGTCGGGTGTGCAACTCGCCACTACGGCTGTGCGCCGTGCGCGGCTGGAAGGCAATCAGTTGATAGAAGGAGTAGATATTTTCACCGCTTTGCCGTATTCCATTACGCGTTATCACTACGGCTCCCGTCTTGAATTCGACAAACAGGGATTCCTCTATGTTTCCGTCGGCGACCGCGGCGACCAGGACGGCAACCCGCAACAACTCGGCAGCGACTGCGGTAAAATCCACCGCATCCACGCCGACGGGCGTGTACCCGCAGACAATCCTTTTGTTGCCAAAAAGGGCGTTCGCGCCACCCTGTATTCCTACGGCCACCGCAACCCACAAGGTGTTGCCTTCAACCCGGTCACCGGCGATCTCTGGGCAACGGAACACGGCCCACAAGGCGGCGACGAACTCAATGTTATCCGCGCCGGCAAGAATTACGGCTGGCCGGTGGTGTCCTACGGCACGCATTACGACGGACGACCTTTCACACAACTCACTGAAAAAGAAGGTATTGAATCGCCCAAAACCTACTGGGTCCCTTCCATGGCGCCCTGCGGACTGACCTTTATCAACTCCGACCGCTACCCGGCCTGGAAAGGCGACCTGCTGGCGGGTTCGCTGCGTTTCAAGTACGTCGAACGCATCCGCCTGGAGGGCGAAAAAGTGATACTCCGTGAGCCGCTGCTCAAAAATATCGGGCGTATCCGCTGCCTCACCGTCAGCCCTGACGGGTATTTGTACGTGGCGGTGGAGGAGCCGGGGTATATTTTTCGGCTGTCGCCGAAGTAGTTATTGGTTATCCGTTATCTGTTATCGGTTATCGGTTATCAGTGGTGGTAGCGTTTGGCTGCTCTATCAGCAAAGCCAGGAGTTACCACCACTGATAACTGATAACCGATAACGGATAACAGATAACAGATAACGGATAACCGATAACAGATAACGGATAACCGATAACATTTCACGCAGTGAAACGTTTTGCCAGTAGCAGTCATTGAATTTCGAGGTAAAAACCGCACTTTTACCCATTAAACTGTCTGGCTATGACAACAATGGTTTCACGTAAGCACTTTTTGCATTTTATTACGCTCTGCCTGCTCTGTTTGCCGGCATTTTTGACGCCCGCCCTGTTGTGGGGGCAGACAACTTCCCAAACGTCTTTTGGAAAAAACCGCGTGCAGTTCAACCGTCAGATCGACGAGTGGATGTTGTACGAAACGGCCAATTTTGTGACGTATTGGTACGGCGATGCGCGCAATGTGGCCCAGTCGGCGTTGCAAATGGCAGAACTCGACTTTGCGGCGGTGCAGCAAATGCTGGAGCACCAGACCACAGATAAAATCGAAATGCTCGTTTTCAGCGATTTAACTGACCTGAAACAAAGCAATATCGGCGAAACGGAATTGTTCCAGATCAAAGGGGGCGAAACCAAAGTAGTGGGTAACAAGGTATTCGTGTACTATGACGGCGACCACAGCCACCTGCGGACACAGGTGCGGGAAGGTATGGCCGGCGTGCTACTCAATTCGATGCTGTATGGATCTAATTTGCAGGAAATCGTACAAAATGCCGTTTTGCTCAATTTGCCCGGCTGGTACACCGACGGGCTCACGGGTTATTGCGGACAGGATTGGAGTCCCGAACTGGATAACCAACTGCGCGATTTGATGCAGACAGGTCGTTACCGGACTTTCGACAAACTTGCCAAGGAGCACCCGCGCCTCGCCGGACACGCATTCTGGTATTACGTCGGCCTGCATTTCGGGCGCGGCACCATCAGCAACCTGCTCTACCTCACGCGGATCAACCGCAGCATCGATGCGGGCTTTTTATATGTGCTGGGCAATGGTTACCGCCGCACCACGGAGTCGGTACTCGATTATTACGGAAAACGTTACCGCGACGAAGCCAAAGTAACCCGGACACCCGACCAAAGCACGCTCATTCCCATCAAAAACAAGAAAAAAATACCGCTCAGCCAGGCCAAAATCAGCCCCGACGGGAAGCGAATTGCCTGGGTGAGCAACAACCTCGGCCGCTGGAACGTCTGGGTGCAGGATGTGCAGGACGGCAAACGCAAAAAAGTGCTCGGCGGCGGCTCGCGCAATGCCATTCAAACGACGGACTACAATTATCCGCAGATTGCCTGGAACCCCGACAATCAGCGCCTGGTCGTCTTGTACGAACGCCGCGACATTCCGCGTATCGCCCTGTGCGATCTCGGTACCGGTAAAAAGGAGATCAAAGATTTGTCGCCCGAGTTTCAGCGGGTGTTCAGCCTGGATTTTATCAATCCGATCGATATGATGTTTTCTGCTGCCGTGCGGGGATACTCCGACCTGTTTATTTACCATACCGTCACCCGGCAGACGGAACGCCTGACCCAGGATTTCTGGGACGATGTGGATGCATCGGTCATTACGCTCGACGGGCGCAAGAGCATTATTTTTGCCAGCAATCGCATTGCAGATACCCTGACCACAGAAAAATTAGACACCATTCTGCCAGTCGGAAAATTCGATATTTTCCTGTTCGACCTCGAAACCCGCAATCCCGAACTGGTGCGCCTGAGCAATACGCCTTTAACCAATGAGCGGGCGCCGATCGGCATAGACAGCGCTCATTTTGCTTTCCTCAGCGACGAAAACGGTATTTTCAACCGGCAGGCAGGTTATTTAGAGCCATATCTGGCTTATAACCAGGCTATTGTGTACCTGAAAGACGGCGCGGAAGTAAAAACATTAGACACCCAAAATCCGGGCGAATGGCCTTTCGAGCGGATTCTCCACCTGCTGGCGCCCTTAGATACGGTGCTGAAAAATGTGGATTCCACCCAGGTAGACAGCATTCGTTTCTCGCAGGTTTTTAAAAAACGCCCCCGCAGTTGGAACCAGACCAATTACGACCGCAATATCATGGAGCAACATATTTCTGCCCGAACCGGGCGTTATGTGGAAACCATTGCAAGAGCGGGCCGCACCCAGTTTTTTACCCGTACCATAAGCCCGCAGGCTACGGCTCCGGTACGCATCACCCGGTACCGGGAGTTGCAGTTGCGCGAATCCGGACAAGCCATTCCGCCCCAACCGGATATTGAAGAATCGAGTTCTCAAATCCCGGATAAATCGAAATTGCCGCAGAAGGATACGGAAAGCATGACCTTCCGGGAGTTGAATGACACTACCCGGCTGGTGCAGCCCGGCTGGTTGTTCCAGGTGCCCGATTACCTGGCTGCACCGCCGCAGCCCAGCCCCACTGCCAAACCGGAAGCGCCGCGTTTGGCGCAAATGGATCAACCGGAAGTGATTACTTTCCCGATGAGCGCCGATTCGATGCAACCCGCACCGCGGCGGCCCGTCCGGTCCGGTTCGTTGGTGGAATTTGGCAAAAACAACAGCGTGATCCGTTTTTACCCATCGCAAATCATCCCGTACCGCCTGAAATTCAGAACGGATTACGTGTCCACTAATTTTGACAACAACCTGTTGTTTGAAGGACTGGAAAGTTTTGCCGGTACGCAGGCCGGTATCCGCAATCCGCCGCTGGGTATTTTGATGAAAGCGAATTTTAAGGATTTGCTGGAGAATTATGTGCTCGAAGCGGGTTTCCGCTTGCCTACCACCTTTAACGGCGCGGAATACTATATCTGGTTTGACAATAAAAAACACCGCATCGACAGACGTATCGCTTTGTACCGGAAGTCGGAAGTAAATGCCTTCAACAACGATTTTGGCGGCACCCGGCCACCGCAGCAGGTGCAAATCCGAAACAAAACCTTCCTCGGCCAGTATGAATTGCGCTATCCCTTTGATGCGTTTTTCAGCCTGCGCGCTACCGCTACACTCCGCCAGGACAAAGTTGACAGCCTTAGTACGGACATCATCACCCTGGAATCGCCCACCAACCGCGAACAACGCGGGGCCTTGCGCCTCTCTGCCGTATACGACAATACGGTGGATGTGGACATGAACCTGAAAACCGGCACGCGCGCCAAAATATCGGTGGAGAGCGTCAAACGTATGGCTTTTAACATTGATCCGAACTGGAGCCTGAAGTTCAACAAAGGTTTTATGACGGTACTCAGCGTGGATGCCCGGCACTACCAGATGCTCGACCGGCGTTCGGTGCTGGCCGTTCGTTTAGCCGCCGCCACTTCCTTCGGTTCGGAACGTATGCTTTATTTCCTGGGCGGCGTGGACAACGGTTTGTTTTCTACTTTCAACAATAATATTCCGATACCGCAGGATGGCAATTTTGCTTATGAAGCGCTGGCAACCAACCTGCGCGGTTTTCCGATCAATATCCGCAACGGCAATTCATTCGCGCTGCTGAACACGGAACTTCGCATTCCTATTTTCAAATATTTTTCCAGAAAACCGGTCATGGGCAACTTCTGGCGGAATTTCCAGATCACCGGCTTTTTTGATGTCGGTTCGGCCTGGCAGGGCGGCAATCCTTACGGCGGCGACAATCCGATCAATACCGTTACCCTGACGGAAGGGCCGGACGGCCAGGATCCGATCGTCATTATGAAAGTCAATTACTTCCGCGATCCGCTGGTCGCCGGTTATGGCGTCGGTGCGCGGGCCATGATTTTTGGTATGTACCTTCGCGCCGATTACGGATGGGGCGTTGAAACGCGGGTGGTCCAAAAACCGAGGCTGCATTTGGCTCTGGGTACTGATTTCTAAGTTGGTTATCAGTTATCCGTTATTAGTTATCAGGGTGGTAATGTTTGGCATTTCAACATGATTAGCTGGTATTTCGATTACATTTTGTTGCTTATTCAATAATGTCTGGCACACTCTTGAACAGTCCCATTTTTGAACATAATTTCACGCTGCACTTTTTCATCATACCAAACTTTACCACCCTGATAACCAATAACTAATAACTGATAAAGAAAAAGTGAAGGAGACCAAATTCATAGAGCAGAACAAGGAAAAGTGGGCCGACTTTGAGCAAATGCTCCGGGAAGATCGCCGCGATCCCGACAAACTCAATGATCTGTTTGTGCAGATCACGGACGATCTGTCTTATGCCCGTACTTTTTATCCGAATCGCTCGGTTCGGATGTACCTGAATACCCTGGCGCAACGCATTTTTCACAATATTTACCGGGGCAAACGTTTCCCGGTGGAACGCCTGCGCCTGTTCTGGACGGATGAATTACCCCAGTTGATGTGGACTTCGCGCAAGGCATTGTGGTTGTCGTTTGCCATTTTTACCCTGGCGTTTGCGATTGGTGTGGTGTCGAGTATGATCAATCCCGATTTTGCCAGGGTCATCCTCGGCGACCAGTATGTTGATATGACCCTTCAGAATATTGAAAAGGGCGACCCGATGGCGGTGTACAAAGAATCCGGCCCCCTGGGCATGAGCATCGGTATAGCTGCCAACAACCTTTTTGTAGCCCTGCGGACTGCTGTATTCGGCGTGCTGGCTTCTATCGGCACGGTGTTTATCATGTTGTATAATGGCATCATGGTGGGCGCTTTTCAGTATTTTTTTATTGAACAGGGCGTATTCTGGCCTTCTTTTCTGACGATCTGGATACACGGCACCTTGGAGATCAGCGCGATTATTATTGCCGGGGCTGCCGGTTTGGTCGCCGGTTCGGGTTTGCTTTTCCCGGGCACTTACCGCCGCTCGCAGGCTTTCCAGATTACGATGCGACGCGGTTTGAAAATCTTCGTCGGCATAGTGCCCATTATTATTTTGGCGGCCATTTTTGAAGGTTTTTTTACCCGCTTCACCGAAACGCCCGATTTTATCCGGGGGCTTTTTATCCTGACTTCCCTCTTTTTTATTCTCTGGTATTTTGTCTGGTTGCCCTGGCACAAAACCCGGACGGGCGCGTTCCGGCAAGCCATACACGACAAGGAACTGCCGCCTGACCGGACGCAGGTGATTGATTTCAATGCCGTCAAAAATGCGGGTGAAGTGCTGTCCGATACCTTTTCGGTTTTGTTCAGGCATCCGAAAATGACTTTGGGCGCCTTGTTGGGCGTTACGGCCTTGTTTATGGCCTGGGCTTTTGGGTTTTCTACGGAAAAGACCAGTCAGACTTTTACTTTTTCGGAAATGCCGCTGGGGGTACTATCCGGTGCGGGCGATTTTTTTGGAGATGCGCCGGTACCGATGCTGTACTATGTGCAGATTGTGTTGTTATCGCTGCTGGGCGTCGCTGCCTTTCGGGCTTTGGAACAGGAAATGGATACCGCAGAACGACCTTTATATCCCCGTTGGCGGATGTGGGTATCTGCCTTGCCGATGGCTTTGTTGATGCCCCTTTTTATCCTGTTTCTGCGCGCGGAAAACGGCGCTTTAGCCTGGATGCTGGCCATGGTGGCCTATCCGCTGCTGGCGGTGTGGGCGGCGGTGATCTATTTTGAAGATATGAATCCCGCCACTGCCCTGTTTCGCATGTTTCGTTTAATACAGTGGGGGCCGGCTTTCCTGCTCGGCCTGATGACCGTGAATCTCACCCTCTTGTTTTTCCTGTTTCTCGACACGCCTATCTGGCAGATGACCTTACAATTGTTCAGTTGGCTGGCGCCATCGGGCGGAGAGTCGATGGCCATATTCAGTACCGTCACCACAACTTGTGTTGCCGGCATTTTGTTGTATCTCTTTTTTCTGATGATCCTGCTCGGCGGCGCATTGCAGTATTTCTCCTTTCGGGAAAATGCCGACGCTTCCAGCCTGCAAAAGGGGATTGAACAAGTGGGACAGACGCGGCAGATTAGGGGGTTGGCCAGGGAGTGAGAGGTTAGGAATGAGGGATGAGGGATGCCGAGCGTGATGTCGGACATCAAAATTGTTGATTATCAATATTTTTAATTAAAAAACAGTTGAAAAAGTAATGGGCCGCTCATTCCTCATTCCTCATCCCTCATTCCTCAACCTTCGCCGCTCATCCCTCATCCCTCATTCCTCATCCCTCTTTTTAATTTGGGTGTGTACGGCTTTGTGCGCGCAGCAGCCGGATTCGGTGATGGCGCTGCCGGAAGTAGAAGTAATAGAAGCGGCCCCGGAAACGCTGATGGAGGAGCCGGAAGAAGTATATGACCAGCCTTATACGCTCCCGCCGGCACGACCGGTGGCACTGCGCACCTTAAAAGAACAGCAGTGGGCCAAAGCCGCTTCGGGATTAGATTACAGTAAAGATGTGCCGAAGCCGAAAAAAGAAGAAGATCCGGCCACAAACAAGCCTGTAAATCCCTTCGATTGGGGTGGCATAGCCTCCTGGCTTGGCCAGTTGTTGCAGGTGCTCGCCATCATAGCAGCCATTGCCGGGATTGCTTATGCTATTTACCGCAGCATGAATGCGCCGCGCAACCGCCAGATTGCCCGCGACGGGGTGGAAATCACCGTTGATAATGTGGAGCAGTATATTCATGAATCAGACCTGGAGCGTTTCCTGCGCGAAGCCCTGGAGGCCGGCAACTATCCTTTGGCGATCAGGCTTTATTATTTACAGGTGATCAAGCAATTCTCCGAATCGGGGGCTATCCGCTGGTCGCGCGAAAAAACCAACCGGG
>JAYSZC010000764.1:0-8462 GCA_043738235.1 Lewinellaceae bacterium
AAGGATCGGCGTTAACAACAGTACAAATTTTTATTTCGTTTTCGCTACCAGAAACTTTCCAGGTTTTAAAACCTGGAAAGTTTAGCACTCGATAAAAAAATAAAATTTGGTTCTTTTTTCAGTCCGATCCTTTTGACACAACCCCTTCTTTTCTGGCTACTTTATGTACAGAACCTTTGTCGTGCGCGGGTCTTACGACCTATGAATCACCCATTCATGTGACAAGTGTCACCGAGCGCTGAGGATTTCTGTATACACCTTTGTGTGAGCATTGAATCAACCTAGCATTCAACACACCATACCATGAAATACCTCATTATAGGAGCCGTAGCGGGCGGCGCGAGTGCCGCAGCGAGACTGCGCAGACTGGACGAACACGCTGAAATCGTCATGTTTGAAACAGGGGCCCAGGCAAGACGGCATGTATAGTCAACGTAAAGTGGTTTTGAACGAGAAGGAGTGTTAATTCTTTGATTACCAATTCTTTATCAACTATCAACATTCTCAACCACTCAACTTTCAGTATATTACTGGATCGGAATAGCGATGCCTGTGTGCTTTATATCTTTTTTGTATTTGTAAAGCACCGTGGTACTTCCTGTAGCAAGATCCACTGTAAACAAGGTGGATTTTTTGTTTACCGTGAAAAGGCCCAGCGCAATATCTCCACTGATGTCAAAACCACCTTCACCCATATTGTTCAGTACCAAAGGGCCTACCAACTCGAGCGTGCCGTCATTGGGTGGGCTAATTTTATAGAGATTTTCGCTTACAATGTCGATTCCATATAATATTGTAGAAGTAGCCCCTGCGAAGTTGTTGGTATAAGCGACTCCGGCTATTTGAGCGCCCGGTTGGCCATTTATAGCCATATCTACCCCGCCAACTGTTCCGGTATTTGGATTCAAACGCAGATTCTGGCCTGTCCCGGTGACTAAGCGGATACGGTCGACCGTTGGGTTGAAATCAAAAGCGGTGACTCCTCCTGCAAGAACCGGGCTGAAAGGTCCGGCGCCTATCATGGTTGCCGCGCCCGTTACCGGGTTGATAACGTATAAGCGGCTGGTGCTGCCGACACCAAATAATTGACCTGTTGCCGGGCGGAAATCAAATGCCAGTATTCTTTCGCCTGATTGCAGACCTGTAATAGTGGCACTGTTCAAACTGGTTGCAGGATCATTGGTTGTATATTGTTGTATTGCCGTGCCATTATCCGCGAGGGCGTAATATGTGACATCTTCTGTTGAGGTCCTGGAATTTGTAGATGAATTCATGTGCTGGACATTATCCATTTCCAGAAAATCATTTTTACTACACGCATTTAAACCTAAAATCATAAATAGGAAAGTCGTACCGATAGCGATTGAACTGAGACGTTTCATGCTGTTTATTTTTTTAATGAATTGAAATTGGTTCACAATGCACTTATCTACGAGTCTTCCCTGAACGAGGGTTTTTTTTATTTGTAATTTTTTTCCGTCTCTCACCCCTCTCACCCTCTCACTCTCTCACCTCTATTCCCCCCGTCCCCTCTCTTTTTTCGGCTGCGGCACGCCGGCAGGTTTCGGTTCACTGCGCGGCGGCTGCACTTTAGGTGTGGTTGTTGCCGGTGGTCGTTCCCGTTGCGTTTCCTGCCTTCTCGTCTCCTCCCATTTTTGTTTATGGTAGTCGTTGGGTTTTCTGCCGGACGAGGTGAATACGTATTTGGTTACTTCCTTCTATAAAGTTGTAAGCGTTTTGTACACAGATACCTTGATACTCGTCATGGTTTGGATTGAGAGTTGTCAATTGCGTAAAAAAATCCAACGCTCCCGCTTACCTCCGCCCCTTTTATTGCCATAACCCGATAAGCGCCTGCTCGCCGGCACGCTTGCTAACCACGACCGGCCTGATTTCCACGGTGCTATCGTTATGAGATATGTTTTTGTTCTGCTGATGATGGGCTGTGGGATGTGGCCGCTGGCCGCACAACAACCGGAAAAGAAAAAGCCGCTGTCTATCCACGGTTCAGCGGCGCTGTCTTTCGGAACCTTCACGTCTCAAAATTTTCCCGGGCGGCAGCCCTCCTTTTTCTGTGCCTTGCACGGCAACCCGGTGCTCACGGCTTACGGGGTGCCGATGCCGGTGAACGCAATGTTGTCGACGCAAACCAGCTCGATCAATGCACCATTTTCGCAACTCGGCATCAGCCCGAATTTCAAATGGATGAAAATACATGCGGGGGTGCGCAACCTTTCCCTTTCGCCTTTTTCCATTGCAGGCCATACCTTTTTAGGCGGCGCGGTGGAAATGAATCCCGGCGTATTCCGTTTTGCGGTGCTGGGCGGTCGCTTTCAAAAAGCGCGGGAAGCCGATTCCAGCGGTATTTTCCGCTTGCGGCCTGCTTACAAGCGCGTAGGTTATGGGTTTAAAATCGGCCTCGGAAAAACACGGAATTACGTGGACCTGATTTATTTCCGTGCCAAAGACGATTCGACCAGCATTTCCAACATAGCCCGGCAATACGGCAACCTGACGCCGGATGAAAACCTGGTACTCGGCCTTTCTTCCCGCTTTGCTTTTGGTAAAAGACTGAGTATGCAGGTAGACGGCGGCGCCAGTTTGTACACGCAGGACATCCGCACCGCCTTGTGGGACGAATCGGAGGATGGCGATTTGGCGGAGTTGCAGCGGAGAGTCAGTCCTTTTTTCAAGGCGCGACTCGGCACCAGCCTGCATTTTGCGGGCGAGGCGGCGCTGCGTTACCAAAGCCGCCCTTTCCAGTTGGGCTTGGTCTATCGCCGGGTAGAACCGGAATACCGCTCTATGGGCGCCTGGTTTTTTCAAACGGATGTGCAGCAGATCACCGTCAATCCGGGCGTAGTGTTGCGCAAAGGCAAAACCCGGATTCAGGGCCGGATAGGCTGGCAGACGGATAACCTGCTGCGCCAAAAACCCGCGAATTCGCAGCGTGTGATCGGCGGCCTGTCGCTTTCCCTGAATCCCACCGAACGATTTGGTATCGATCTCCAGCTGAATAATTTCCAGTTTACGCAGGAGAACCGCTACCTGAATTCCGACTCGCTGCGCTTGCAACAGGCAGTGCGTTTTGTAAACGTTTCGCCGCATTGGTTGCGCCGCTCCGGCGATAAAACATACACTTGGAATGCGGCCCTCAACTACCAATTGAGCGACGACTACAACCCCTACACCCGCGAAAATCTTCGCTCGGATTTCATTTTCGGTCAGTTGCAATGGAACCTGCAACACCAGGTCAAAGGCTATAACGCCGGTCTGGGCATGAATGCGCGTTTCAATAAAAACGGGGTAGCGGCAGAAGACCAAAGTTGGGGCCTGACTGCCAATGGCGGCAAATTGATTGCCAAAGAAAAAGTCCAGATACAGGCCAATGTGCAATACAGCCTCAACTTGCGCGCCGGCAATGTCGACGGCTATTCAGCGGGCGGCGGAGGTGGAATTTCTTATAAAGCCTTGAAAAACACGCGCTTATACCTGAATGCCTATTATTTGTCTAACCGAATTTCCGACCGCAAGTATTCTTTTATGAATACTTCGGGCGGGGTTGAATATACCTTTTAAACGATGAAACCGATCAGAACTATCCTATGCCTCTTCGCTGCATTGTTCATTTGTTGCAGCCCCCTGGCCGCTCAAAATCAGGTGATGATAACGGTGCATCTCAGCCCGCCATACAGCCACCGTTTTGCAGACTACAACCAGTACCAAGTGCAACTGTTCCTCTCGCTGACCAACACCACACAGCAGGAATTGCAAATGAAAGTAATCGGGGAAATCAACGGCCAGGGTACCGGACTTTTTATCAAAACCCGCCCGGATTACGTTCCCAATCAGATCATTACGCTGGCGCCGGGCGAAACCCGCCAATTCCGGGGCAACGAACTAACCGGACATTTTGACCGCAATAACACCGAAGACAATATTTCCGATCAACTGGAAACAGACATCCTGCGCTCGGGGTTACTCCCGCAGGATGTGTACGAGTACTGCATCCAGGTGGTGGATATCAATACGCTGGCGGAATTGGGCAGGCGCTGCACCTTCATACCGGTGCAATACCTCACGCCGCCGCAGACCAATTTGCCCTTCTGCGACGAACCTTACGATTTGCAAATCTCGCCGGTGATTAATTTTTCCTGGCTCTCGCCCGTTGGCGGCGGTATGGGCAATGCTAACCTGCGTTATGATTTTTACCTGTTGCCGGTACCCGAAGGCCAGGATCCCGCTCAAATGCTCGACCTGGCTATGGACGGGCAGCCGGTGGGTAATGTGTTTACCTGGCCGGATATCATGGGCACCAGTTTCCAGTACAATACCCTGCAATTGCCCCGGTTATTGCCCGGACGCTACGCCTGGGGCGTGGTGGCCCGCGACATCAACGGGCTGGTGGGTATTGAAAATGAAGGGAAAAGCCAGTTTTGCACGATACTCATTGAAGAAGCGGCTGGAAATAATATAGCGGGTGAAAACAACGGAGACGCCATTTTCCGGGTCGATTGCAGCTGCAAATCGCCCGCGCAGCCGCCTGCGGGCGCCGCCGCTAACGAACTACTCCAGCCCGGTACCGATATTCAGGTGGGCTTTTACACCATGCGCGTGCTGACATCTGATGGCAACGGCAACGGATCCGGGCGCATTTCCATGCCCGGTTTTCCGGGCGGGGTCAGCTTGCCTATTTTAGTCAATTTCACAGGCCTCGACATCAATGGCGACCGGAAAATGATTGCCGGGATGGTCAGGGCGCAAGTAAAAACTGACGTGGGTTTTCTGCCGGAAATCGTCGATCCGCAACTGGCTACGCTGCCCCTGGGGACTTCGGAAATCGGTCAGTTGGATCAGTATTTTGTACAAAATGCCGGTCAATTGATGAGTCAGATCGGCAATGGTCTGGACGCCGGCGGATTTAAATTGCCGCTGGGTTTGGATAAAATGATCGGTGGGCAGCAAGTGGTGATAGCCATTACCGGGCTACAATTCGATGCCACCCGGGCCGCTATGGATGCCGCCGTCGTGCTCAATCTGGTGGATGCCGGAACCAAAATTGCCCTGAGCGGGCGCGGTATTTGCCTGAAAGACGGCCTTGGGCTGTGTGGCGAAGCGGAGCTGTTCCTCGCTGAAAACCTGGAACTACCCGCCATCAACATGGGCCTGCGGGGTTTGCAGGGCGCACAAAATGCCAACCAGACCACACGCGTGCGGTTCGATAAAGACGGTTTCAAAAACCTGCACATCGAAGCATTTTACCGTTTTCCGGCACAACTGTTGACCAAATTCCAGGGCGGCGGGCAGGTGGAAGCCAGGTTGACCGCCGATACCGATAAAGGTTGGAGCGACTGGGTGGCTACCATTGGCATGGATGCGTTTCGTATCAACGGCGTGAACGATTTCGCTTTCCATCCGGGTAATGCCGTGTACGACCATTCATCCAGGTTGAATCCAAATAATATGCCCGGCGATTATGCGGAGGGCCAAAGCCCCACCTGGATGGGTTTTTTCCTGCAAACCATGCAAGTAGATTTGCCGCCCATCATCAAAAACCGACATACCAACCAGGCACTTTCCGGCTCGGCCAACAACGTTATTATCGACGGCAACGGCGTAAGCGGTTCGCTCAACCTGAACAACATCCTCGCCATCGGCGATGGAGGCTCGGAGAACTGGCAGTTTTCAGTGGATCGGTTCACGGTAAAATTTCTGAAAAACACGTTCCAAAGCGGCGGTTTTGAAGGCCATTTGTTGTTACCGATTACTAGCCGGGGCGTTCAATCGCAACTAATTTACAGCAGTTTGCTGAGTTATACCAACGGCCAGTTTGCCTACAATTTTGTGGTGCAGCCCCGACGCGACCTGGAAGTGGATTTGTTTGCGGCGATGTTTGTTTTAGCCGAAAATTCCAACATTACCATCTCTTATTCCGGGCAAAGCGGTTTTGAAGCATCGGCGCGTTTGAGCGGCGAATTCAGCATCGGCGGAAAATTTATCAACGATCTGCCGCGTATTCAGTTGGCGGAAGTGCATTTCCAAAATCTGGGACTGACTACCCGTTCGCCGTTTTATACGCCCGGACAGATTCAGGCTTCGCTGGGTAGTCCGGCCAAATCGGTCGGTGGTTTTCCGTTCAATGTATCGAAATGGGAATTGGTAACCATCGGGCTGAAAGCAACTGTGGACATACAATTGTCCGATCATGTCGGCTTTTTGCCAAACGCCAAAACGGCCTTTACGATTTTCGGGAAATTTGAAGGCAACACGCCCCGATTCGACCGGTTTGAGCTGAACCGAATCGAGATCGACGCCGATTTTTCGGTGCTGCACGTCAAAGGCGGGCTGGAGTTTTACTCCAAAGACCCTATGTGGGGCGATGGTTTTCAGGGGGCAGTAGATGCTGTTTTCCCGCCGGGTTTTGAGGTAAAAAGCCGGATTCAGGTGGGCGACAAGGGCGGCGTAGATTACTGGTACGTGGATGGGAAAACCGATTTCGGCGGCGGTGATGAAGAATTTACAGCAGGTATGGATGCTTTCGGCTTTTCCGGTGGCGGCAGTTACAATATGGAAATGCTGAATTTCCGCCGTGAAAATGACATTACGGAAACCGTCATACCGGATGGCATGGCTTTGGGCGCCACACCGAGCGGAATCAATTACCGGATCAAAAACGGTACCTCCACCCTGCGCGCATCCCTGGTTTTCGGCCTGGGCACCAAGGAGTTATTTAATGTCAACGGCGAAATGATGATCACTTTCACTGGAGGAGGTGTGGAAAAGATCTTGATTGGCGGAGATGGCCGCATGTTCGGCAGTCCGGGCAGTACCGGGATGCTCAATGGCGGCTTTAGTATTGAGTATGATTTTCCTCAAAAAATATTAGCCCTGCACATCGATATGACGATGAATTTCGTGGTCATCACAGGGCGGGGCAGCCTCGATACGTATTCAAATGGCACCAACGGCGACTGGCATTTCAAACTGGGTCGCCCGAAAACCTACGGGAATCCGATGTCGCTATCATTTGACATGGGCCTGCCGCTCAAAATCACCGCTTCCGGCTATTTCCAGGCGGGTAATTTTGAAGTAGACGGTTTGCCTACGGTGCTGCCGGAAGTGATGATGCGTTTGTTTCCCGACTACGCTACCCGCTATGGCCGCACCGACCGGAGCCGTACGCAACGCGGCGATGCCATCCTGCTGGGTATATCCCTGGAAGCCTCGTTTCAGCAAAATTACCTCATTTTTTACGGTCGATTGCGCGGCGCTTTCGGTTTCGATTTGCTGCTGCAAAAAGTACAGGGCGGTTGCAATGGCCGCGACAAGGTCGGTATGGACGGCTGGTACGGCAATGGGCAGTTTTACGCCGGCATCGAAGCCTCTATTGGAATCGAGGTGGATTTGTTTTTCATTAGCGGACAATTCGAGATACTGGCGGTGGGTTTTGGCGGGCTGCTCACCGGCGGCGGGCCGGAACCGACCTGGATGAAAGGTGAAGTAGGCGGTTTTTACAGCATCCTGGGCGGATTGGTAGAAGGGCATTGTTCGTTTGATTTTTCCGTCGGCGATGTGTGCGTACCTGACAATGATCCATTGGCGGCGCTGAAAGTGATCAACGAAATTGAGCCGAAACCCCGAAGCCAGGCGGATCCGCAGGTAGATGAACTCCAGGAGATTTTCCTGGAACCTGCCGCTTCCGTCAACCTGCGTATGGGCCGGGAATTTTTTCTGGAAGAAACCAAAATGGTGAACGATGAAGCGCAAACGATACCCCGCCTGTTCAAATTTGACAGAGAAGACCTGAAAGTGACGATGCGGGTAGATAAGCCAAATACGGCGCCCATCGAGATCACGCTGGAGTATGATGCCGATGGTTACGGAATGCTTGCCAGCCCCAACCAGTACCTCACGCCGGAAACAGATTATATCGTCACATTCACGGCAAATGTAAAAGAATGCCGAATGGAGAGCATTACGACGTATTCTTCCCAAAATATCGAACAACAAGGGTATTCGACCCTGAAATCCGGCACCTGCAACGGCGGCGGCTGGAATGTCGCTAAACTTGCCAATGGTCAGCCGTTTAAAGAAGAACGCCTGATTAAGTTCACGACCAATGGCGGCCCCATGCGCCTCGATCCGAAACAGGTCATTTACAGCCTGCCCCACCACGGTCAGCGATTTTACTGTTATGGAGACTTCACCCAACAGGCGATTCTGGCAATGGATGATGATAGAGAACGGGTGATGACGGCCGATCTGTTCTTCAGGCCCGACCGGGCCAATACCAGCAATCCCCGCCTGAAACTACGCCTGGTACCCTCGGGCGCCAACGCCGACGCGCTGGATGCTTTGGAGGTGGAAGTCAAAGCCGGAGGTATTTATGATCCAAGCCTGGACCAAGGCCCCTTCGGCCAGTCGAACTATCACGCGACCAAAGCCCAGAATTACTGGATCAC
>JAYSZC010000765.1:0-8442 GCA_043738235.1 Lewinellaceae bacterium
ACTAAATGCCAAGGGGGATGTCTCTCACCCTCTCACCTCTCACCCTCTCACTTCTCACCTCTCACTTCTTCTATCTCACCAGCGTCACATCCCCGTTATACTTCACCATTTCCCCGTCTTTAAACAAAATCTCCGCCTGGTACAGGAAAACAGCCGGGGTGGCTTGTTTGCCGCCGATAGAACCGTCCCAGCCGGCGTTTTGGTCATTGGGTGTGAAATCGGAGCGTTCGTAAATTGCTTGTCCCCAGCGGTCTAGGATCCGCAGTAGTTTGATTTGTTCAACGTCTTCCCCGCCGTACACGGTAAAGAGGCTGTTGCCGCCCGAGGCGTTGGGTCTGAAAATATTGGGAATAAAGACGTAGCGTTCGCGGTTGACCAATATCACCCGTTCGTCGGTGCCGGTACAACCTGCCGAGTCGAGCACCGTGATGCGATACCGGAAAGAACTGACAGGTGCGTACATGCAGGTATCGCAGGTCATGGGTTGCAGGGTCGCCGGCGAAATCAGCACCGAATCGGCGCGGTCGGGATAATTGATGGCGCTGCTGCGCCACAGCGCCAGTTCCTGGCCTAAGTGGATGCTGGTATCGGAATCAAGTTGGACGATCAATTCAGCGGGTTCTGCGAGCGTAATAAGCGTATCCCATTCGCAGCCGTTGACGCCCTGAATCCGAAGGGTATGATCGCCGGGCGGCAGGAACTTGAATTCCGGGTCGACATTAAAATTGTCGCCGTTGAGGGCATATACGAACGGCCCGGCGCCCGCTGCTACGCTATCGACCCGCAGGAATCCGTCTTTTTGTGCAAAACAGGAGATGTTTTTCAGGGTCAGGGCAGCATTGGTGGGCTGTATCGGATCGGTCACCCGCACACTATCCACAGAAAAGCAGCCGTTGACGGGGTTCGTCACCCGCAGGGTGTACATCCCGATGGAATCGACGTTCGGGCGCAGCGTATTGGCATTGGAAACGATATGCCCTGCGGAATCGGTTGTCCATTCAATGTCGTAAAAAGTGGCCGGGCTGACGCTTGCTTCCAGCCGGGCGACTGTTTCGGTGCAGGACAAACCCTGAACGGAATCCAGCGTAATCATGGGGCGAAAAGTATCCGAAATGACGGCTACGTTTAACGAGCCGGTACAGGGGGCATTGCGTTTGCAGGAATTGGCAGCCTGTACGCAGAGGGCGCCGCTCTGGCTGCCGATGGTGATCTCCACCGCGCTGCCCCCGGGCGCCAGGACGGCTTGCGGGACGGGTTCGCCATTGACAAGGGTGCCCGGCGGACCGTCCCAGATATAGGCTCCCGCGCCGGAAACCGGCGACACAGAGTATTGTAGCACAGCCCCGGCGCAGGCTTCGAGGGGGCCGTCGATGGCCCCAACGGTGCCCAGCGGCGGTTCATACACCGCGCTGTCCGGACTGACGCTGATGGAAAAGGTGCAAAAATCGCCCGCATAACCGTCTACCAGCAGGAAGTAATTCGAGCCGACATGCAGGTTGTTCAGCGTAACGGAAACGGGTGTGCTGCCGCCGAATTCGCGGCCTTTGTCGCAGGCGAGGGGTTCTGCCTTGCAGTCAGCATACAGCGCGATTTGCAGACCGTTGCTGTCGGCGCAGTTGATGGGCGTCACGGTAAAAGTAGCGCTTTCCGAACCGGCGATATAACCGATCCACTGCACATTTTCGAGGGTGCCACAGAATTGGATCGAGTCGTCGTCGGGTACGCCACTGTACGTGGAACCTACAAAACCATTGAAATTGCAGAAAATACAAGCGGATTCACAAGCTCCGGCTGGTTGGGAGCCGGTACCACAGGGATCAGGAAGTTGTGCACGCAGCAGGGTAGCTACGGTAAGCACCAAAGGCAGGAGTAGTGCTCTTTTTACCATTTAAATCGGTATTTAGAATTGAAGGAAGGGGATTAAAAGATTAGGATTGTTTGCTTAACGACGATGCGCCCCGTCCATTGTGTGAACAGGGGTGAAACGAAAAAACTTAACCTAATTTGGTGTTTAGTGTATGGTGTTTAGTGTTTAGTGGAGCTCCGCTTTGGGCCATTCCCCCGACCCCTAAAGGAGAGTACATCGCAATAGGTTGTAAATCTGCACTTTAAGGTAGAAATTGTCCTTTTTTTGCGATGTACTCTCCTTTAGGGGTCGGGGGCGGTGCCGAAGGCGGAGCTCCACTAAACACTAAACACCACACACTAAACACTAATTCATTCTCGGTATCAACAGGCGTTTCCCCGGCATCAGGGTCTCGTTGATTTCCAGCGAGTTGACCTGCACCAGTTCTGCGGAACTGACCTTGAACTTGGCGGCAATGGAGCCTAACGTGTCGCCTTGTCTGACCACGTATTCCTGGAAATAAGAGGCGGTAGTTTGCTGCGTCTGGGTTCCGACGCCTTTGGGCTGCTGGTTTCCAAGGACCGATGTCTCATTGAAACGATCGGTAGCGTTGAGGTAGGTAGGATCGGGGTTGTTGTACGAATTAGAATAAGTTACCGGTACCTGTGTGTCGTAATTGGTCGGTGTATAACCTGTACCCGGATTGACCAGGATATTGGTGTTGGGCTGGTATAGCTGTGGCGAAACCGTCTGGCAGCTGCATTCCGGTATAATAATTTGCTGGTTGATTTGCAGCATCACATTGCCTTGCAGCGGCATGTTGTTGGCACGGCGGATACATTCTTCGGCGCAGACATAACGTTTGGAAATGCTGTACACCGATTCCCCTTTTTCTACGATATGCACTATGGGGCGCATATTTGTAACAACAGCTTGCTGTGGCTGCGGCTGCGAAAAATAATACGGATTGGGCGTAGGCGTTGTCTGGGTGTTGTACTGTGCGGGCAAATACGTTACTGCCGGATTTGTGTTATAATTGTAGGCGGCAGGAGTGGTTGCATTCTGATTCCAGTAAATGGACTGGCTGTTTACGACGGGGCCGTCCGGTGCTTTGGCAGCAGGCGCGGGGCCTTTGCTGATAACTGTATTGGCAGGCGGTTTGGTGACCCAGATTTTCTGGCAGATTTCAATGTAGTTGGCGTTTTTGATGTCGTTCCACTTCTGAATCGTTTTTACGTCCACTTTGTACGTGCGGGCGATGGCTGCCAGCGTTTCCTTGGGCTGCACGACATGGTAGCCGTAGCCGGGTAGTACCGGGCAACTGATGAGTCCGGGCGGAGGCCCGACGGGAGCGTTTTGCGGGTTACTCGCAGCGGAATAATCCTCTTTGTTCGGTTCGCTTACGGTGGAGGGGTTGACGCTGCCGTAGCCGAATTGCGGCGCATACTGCGGCAGGGTGGAGGCCGCAATACTTTGGCCCTTGCAAGTAGCGGTCAGGTAATCGTCGAAAGCCATGCCGTTCATTTTGACCAGACGGCGGGCATTGCCTTCCGCTTCGGCGGCGGTTAAACCGGAGCGATCATTCGTGATGCCGATGCCCGGAATAAAGTCGAAATCGGCGCGTTCCATACCTGTCTGAACCGGTTCGCGGCGGAAAGAGTACTCGCGGCGGCATTCGCGCGATTTTACGCCGGAGAGGTAAACGTAGGAACCTGAATTGGAGGTGCCTAAATTGACGGAACCCACCAATTTGGTACTGTCCAGCGCAAAAGCGTAATTCGGCGCTTTAAACAGGTAAAATGCGCCGTTTCGGGTGACCTGAATCGCTTCGATGATCGGCATTTGCAGGTAACCGGAAGGGGTCTGGTGCACGACGTATACCTGCCGGGTCATTTGATTGATGGCATCCGTGAACGCTGCGTTCATCGTGAATCCGCGGCAAGTGACAGCGCCTTTGGGAAGGGTAGGGGATGTGATCCCTTCGCTGCCCGCTTTTAGTATAAACTGTTCGTTGCTGTTGGGATGTACCGAATAAGTCAGTACGCCGGCGCCGCTGTACGTGTACCGGTATTCAAGTTGATCCATACACTCCTGCGTAAAAAGCAGGAAAAGCGGCGCGCCCGTGGTGGTTTGGGCCGTCAGGCTACGGCAGGCAAGAAGGATGACAAAAAAAGGAATGAGGCTTTTCATAAACAGACTGTTTGGTGAAGAAAAGGGTTTCTTCTTATCAATAATCGGGTTAATCGTTTATTGGAACATTAAAAATTTCTGCAAGGTAAGGTCAAAAAAGTGAAATAATCGCCTGAAAATCAGAACAATATTCAAATCTGATGCAAAGAAGTGCCTTACAATCGGAATTTCATAATTTTTTGTTTATCAGATAACGCAATTTGTGTTGGAAGGAGTGTGTGTAAAAAGAAAAAGTCTATTTTTGCGGCCATGTCAAAACCATTGATTTTAGTGACCAACGACGACGGGATCGTCGCGCCCGGTATCCGGGCTTTAGTTCAAATTGCTTCCGAAATGGGAGAAGTGGTAGTGGTGGCCCCCGATTCGCCACAAAGCGGTAAAGGACACGGCATCACGATCCACGATCCGCTGCGGCTGAAAAAAGTAAATGTCTTTGAAGGCATCGAAGCCTGGGAGTGTTCCGGCACACCGGTCGATTGTGTAAAACTCGCCAAACACGTCGTATTGAAAAACCGCAGAATCGACCTTTGCGTATCGGGTATCAACCATGGCAGTAATGCCAGTATCAACATCATTTACTCCGGCACCCTGTCGGCAGCCATGGAAGCGGCCCTGGAAGGAATCAAAAGTATCGGTTTTTCTTTGGATGATTTTAGTTTCGACGCCGATTTCAAGCCCGGCACTCCCTGGATTCGCAAAATCATGCAGTACACCCTGGCGCATCCTTTTGAGTCGGGCAATCTGTTGAATGTCAATATCCCCAAACTACCTGCCGATCAATTGCGCGGCCTGCGTATCTGCCGCCAGGCAGACGGGCGCTGGGTAGAAAAATTTGTGGAAGGCCGCGACCCGAGCGGACAGGCTTACTACTGGCTAAGCGGCGTATTTGTCAATACGGATGAATCCGAAGATACCGATATTCTGGCCCTGCAAAACGGCTTTATTTCCATTGTCCCGTCCATGCATGATCTTACCAACTACCAGGCGATGGATAGTTTGAAGGAAATGGAAAACTTTTAAAAAGTTATGAGTTATGAGTTATGAGTTATGAGTTATGATAATCAAGCATTTGCAAAGAATTTAATCCAAACTATTTTGATTATTTGGTAAATGTACTTCACGCCGCCGCTAGGTTTTGTGCATTCGATTTGGCGACGTTTACTAAACTTTTTAAGTTTAGTAAACGTATCATCGGCTTAGCCCATGCACAAGTCTGGCGGCGCGAAGCATAAGATAAAACAACACCAATGCAACAACGAAATAAAATATGGGTTGGCATGTTGGCCGGCATCTTGTTCCCTGTCCTGAGCCTGGTGCTGCTGCACCAGGTATTCAACGTGCTGGAGAAAATGGGAGCGGTTAGTGAAGCCGGTTTTTCGCCGAATTTCCGCGCGCGGACCCTCGCGATCCTCGCCATTGCGCTCAACCTGATCCTGCTGAATACGTTTCGCCGCCGCCGCTGGGATCTGGCGATGCGCGGCGTGGTGATTGCCACCACGATCCTGGCTGCCGCGTGGGTGGGGGTGTACGGGGTCAAACTCTTTTAAATAGTTATCCGTTATCTGTTATTAGTTATCAGGGTGGGTAGGGTCAATCTGTTATTAGTTATCCGTTATCTGTTATTAGTTATCAGGGGTGTTAGGGAGCCATCTGCTCATATATTTAGGCCACCCGACAAGTAATGCCAAACGTATTAATAGATGCCCCCCTACCACCCCTGATAACTAATAACAAATAACGGATAACTATTTTCTCAAGACTTTGGCGACCAGGTCCGCTGCTTCCTGAAATTCCACGGCGCCCATCACTTCGAGGCCGGATTCATCGATAATTTTCTTGGCGATGTCGGCATTGGTGCCTTGCAGGCGTACGATGACCGGTACCGGAATTTGGCCGATCGCCTTATAAGCATCCACCACGCCTTGTGCAACGCGGTCGCAGCGCACGATACCGCCGAAGATATTGATCAGGATCGCTTTTACATTCGGGTCTTTCAGGATGAAGCGCATGGCATTTTCCACGCGTTGTGCATCGGCGGTGCCGCCTACGTCGAGGAAATTGGCAGGCTCGCCGCCTGATAATTGGATGAGATCCATTGTTGCCATCGCCAGACCGGCGCCGTTGACCATACAACCCACATTGCCGTCGAGTTTGACGTAGTTCAGGTCGTATTGCTGAGCTTCTACGTCTGCCGGGTCTTCCTCGGCAGTATCGCGCAGCGCTTCGAGGTCTTTGTGCCGGTAGAGGGCGTTGTCGTCGAGGGTTACTTTGGCATCTACCGCGATGATATGATCGTCGGAAGTTTTGAGGCAGGGGTTGATTTCAAACAGGCTGGCATCCGAACCGACGAATGCAGCGTAGAGTTTTTGTACAAAATCGACCATTTCCTTGAAGGCCGGACCGCTCAAACCGAAATTGAAAGCCACTTTTTGTGCCTGAAAGGGGCGCAAACCAATCAGGGGGTCGATAAATTCGGTAAAAACCCGCTCAGGCGTTTCTTCGGCCACTTTTTCAATATCCATGCCGCCATCGGGCGAGTAGATAATCACATTGCCGCCCGTACCGCGGTCGGTTACAATACTGATATAGTATTCTTTCGGTTCGCTGGCGCCGGGATAAAACACGTCCTGCGCCACCAGCACCTTGCTTACCAATTTGCCTTCCGCGGATGTCTGCGGCGTAATGAGCCGCATACCGATCATCGCTCCGGCAATTTCGCCGGCCTGTTCGGGGCTTTTGGCGAGTTTCACACCGCCGCCTTTACCACGTCCGCCTGCATGTACCTGCGCTTTCACCACGCACCAGCCGGAGTTGTAGAGTTCCTTCATTTTGTTGGCGGCATCCACTGCTTCCTGTGCAGTGTAGGCTACGATGCCTTCCTGAATTTTTACGCCGTATGATTTGAGCAATTCTTTGCCCTGGTATTCGTGTAGGTTCATCGAATAAGTGAGTGAATGGTTAAGCAGAATGGATGGGGCGCCCAAAAGTAAGGCGATTTCATTCTACTGTGCGGCATCTGTCTGTTTTTTGAAGCGAAAGTTTTGCATGGCCCGGTTTTTGTACTTTGGTTCACAGGGGTGAATTTTATTGAAATACTTGAAATCAGTTGAAATTTGCCAATAAAAAAATGTATAACTTTATTTCTGAAAAATATTTCTCTGATTTATAGCGATAATATAAAATTACTGTTTTTATCTTGCCACTGCCAAATAAGTCCTTTACCATGAGTGCCAAATTAAAAATTGACCGCCAATTCCTGTTTTTACACGGGGATAACCTCGCAGTGTTCAGCGAACGTGTGTTGCGCAACACACAAATGCCGTCAGCAGCCTGTTTGCTCGAACGATTGAGCGCCACCACCGCTTCACTTCGCAGGGTATTGGCAGATTCCAACCTGAAACGTAAATTGCGTACGGAAGCCGTCCGCGAAAAAGAAGCGGCTGTCCTGCTGTCCCTGGGAGGAATAGCCGATTTTCTGGAAAATAACCTCACGTACAAATCGGATGTTTTCACCTCCGGTTTCAGGCCGTATACGACACACCGGAAAACATCCGCTACCAGACTGGAACAACGCATGGCTGCGAAACTAGCTCGTTTAGACGAGTCGCGTGTGGAGGAGGTTATCGAACTGTAATACCCTCGTCGTCAATGAGTTTACTGTTTAGTACCCGCACGATGCGCGCCGGGAAATTTTGCAAAATCCTGTAGTCGTGGGTCGCGCAGAGTACGGCTGTATTGTGTTGTTTGGCGAGGTTGCGCAGCAGCGTGAGTACATCGTCGCTGGTTTCGGGATCGAGGTTGCCGGTAGGTTCGTCTGCCAGCAGCAGCATGGGTTTGTTGAGCAAAGCCCGCGCAATAACGATGCGTTGTTGTTCGCCGCCCGATAGTTCGTAGGGCATGGAATTTTGTTTTGTCAACAAACTGACTTCGGTGAGTACTTCCTGCATCCGCGCGTTCATTTCCGCTTCGTCTGTCCAACCCGTAGCGCGGAGTACAAACAGCAGGTTTTCCGCCACATTGCGGTCTGTGAGCAGGTTAAAATCCTGGAATACGATGCCCAGTTTGCGCCGGAGCAGGTGGATATTGTTGCGGCTGATTTCCCGCAAGTCGAATCCGGCCACTTCTCCATGCCCCGTATTAAGTGGCAATGCCGCATAAATTGTTTTGAGCAGACTGGACTTGCCGCTGCCTGTTTTGCCAATGAGGTAGGTAAATTCACCTTCCCCGATATTCAGGCTGATGTTTTGCAGGATCACGCTGTTGTCCTGCTGGCAAATGTCGACGTTGCTGAGTTTGACGATGGATTTCAAGGAATGTGATTTTGGGCAAAAGTCTTATTTTTTATGGAAATAGGTGGGATTTTTTCGTGCTTAGCGTGATTGAACACGGATTTAAAGGATGGGACA
>JAYSZC010000766.1:0-1337 GCA_043738235.1 Lewinellaceae bacterium
CGCTTTACCGGCGGCATTGACGATTTTTACAATCACTTCATTACTGGATTTGTCATAAGCAGCCGAAGCGTACAAACTGTCCTGACCCGTAGCGGGTGCATTTTTATAGGAAACCGGTACCATTTGATCGCCCTTGTTCGTAGCATACAGTTTTTGGACGTAGTAATTGGGCGTACCGAAGGATCGCAGGTTATCCATCCAGATCATATCCGGCTTCCATTGCCAGCCATCCACATGCGCCATGAGCGGCGCATAAGAGGCCATGCGCACCATATCCGCATTGCGTTCCAGGCCGGTCATAAATGCCGCTTCTGACAATGCACAGCGCCAGGTATTTTTATTATCCGGGCTTACCGTCTGTTTGCTTTGCGCAGCATATTCACCGGCAAATATTTTAGGGCCTTTGCGGTCGTATTTATCATAGCGGGTGGCATTGTTCAAAAACCAGCCGGGCACCTGGTAGTAATGTTCGTCTACAATGTCAGCATTCAGCTCGGCAAGGGTTTTGGAAAGGTACTGAAACTGTTCGCTGTCGGGAAAAGGACCGACGCTGGTTATCAGGCTGATATTGGGGTATTTTGCTTTAATAGCCTTTTGAAATACCTGGAAACGTTCAATGTATTGTTCTCCCCACTGTTCATTGCCGATACCCAGGAATTTAAGGCCGAATGGCGCCGGGTGGCCGAGTTCAGCACGCAGTTTTCCCCAGGGCGTATTGGTATCGCCGTTTGCAAATTCGATCAAATCGAGCGCATCCTGCACATAAGGATCGAGTTGATCCAGCGGCACGACTTCAGAAGTATTGAACTGGCAGGCCATGCCACAGTTGAGGATGGGCAGCGGCTCGGCGCCAATATCTTCGCTGAGTTGGAAATATTCAAAAAAACCGAGTCCGAAGGTTTGAAAATAATCGGGTGTTGGGCGGTGCGCAAACTCATAATTCCAGCGGTTGATAAGCGAGCTGCGCCCTTCCACCGGTCCAATGGTTTTTTTCCACTCATAACGCTCCGAAAGGTCGTGTCCTTCAACGATACAGCCGCCGGGAAAACGCAGAAAACCCGGTTTCATATCCGCTAACAGTTGCACCAGGTCAGCCCGAAGGCCGCCGGGGCGATTTTTCCAGGTATCCGTTGGGAAAAGTGAGATCATATCCATGTCTGCTGCGCCGTTGCCCACAAACCAGATGCGCAGGCTGCCCTTTGGCTCGGTAGCCGAACAGGTCAGGCGAACAGATTGGCGCTGCCATTCTTTGTTGGCTGATAGCGGCAAATCGGCTGTTCCAATAACTTCTGAAGCGGCATTCAGCAATTCCACGCGCAGTTGCAGGTTGCCGGAAA
>JAYSZC010000767.1:0-8433 GCA_043738235.1 Lewinellaceae bacterium
CATCTTGTGCAGTTTTTTGAGTCGGGTACAACCCTGCCCGAATCACAACTGCACAAGATGAAAAGTAAATAAAACAGTAAGGGAAATGCGCGGCGCTGCCGGATTCGGCGGTGAAATGGCCGTATTGATAATGATAAGACAAACGTTGCGGTTTTGCCCCTACTGCTTACCACGGTCGTTCAGGCAATTGACTGATAATAGCAAAACGTTTAGTGATGGCATGGGTTTATTGGTATTAAAAAGTTCGTTTTTTGGAACAAAAATGAACTTTTTAATACCGATAAACCCATGCCATCACTAAGTCAACAAAAATCCCGAATCACCCACACAGGAGCAATCCGGGACCAATCAATATATAAATTAAGGTAAGTAGGTTCTTAACTTTCTAATGCCGCTGCGCCACCCACAATTTCACCCAATTCAGTGGTAATTGCTTCCTGGCGTGCTTTGTTGTAATTGATTTTCAATGCTTTGAGCAGTTCTTCGGCATTGTCTGTGGCCTTATCCATCGCCGTCATACGCGAGCCGTGTTCGCCGGCCTGGGTATCCAGCACGGTTTTGTGGAAAGACAGTTGCAGAATGCTCGGAACCAGCGTTTCCAGCAGTTGCTCTTTGTCCGGCTCAAAGATGTAGTCCGCTTTTTTGTTGGTCGCTTTGCCGGGCTTGGCTTCGAGTTTCGGCACGGGCAACCATTGTTCTACGGTAGGGTACTGGGTAGCGGCATTGCGGAAATGGCTGTACACGATTTCGATGGCGTCGTAGCCGCCTTTGGAAAACTCGTCCATCAACCCGCGCGCTATACCACTTATGTTTTCATAGGACGGTTTTTCGTAGGCGCCGATGAAATCCGTATTAAATTTCAAATCGGAAAAACGGCGGCGGAAGAAATCATAACCTTTTTTACCAATAAAAAGTACCGTCACGGCGCCGTTCCGGCGCTGCTGGGCGTATTTCGTATTGATGAGCATGACAGCCTCTTTGTTGATATTCGTGTTGAATGCGCCGCACAGACCGCGGTTGGACGTGACCACCACAATCAGCGCTTTTTTTACAATGCGCGCTTTCCCGAATGAAGTATTGGCATCGCCGCCGAGGTTCGACAGGATATTGGACAACATACGGTTCAGTTTTTCTGCGTACGGGCGCATTTGCACAATCGCATTCTGCGCTTTACGCAACTTCGCCGCCGAAACCATTTTCATGGCTTTGGTGATCTGTTGCGTTCCCATAACAGATTTGATCCGTTCGCGTACTTCTTTTAAGCCTCCAGCCATAATTCAGTAATGATGAATTATGAATGATGAATGATGAATGTATATGATTGGTGATAAATAGTAAATGGCAACATTTCCTGGAAGAAATTCATCATTCATCATTCATCATTCATCATTATTTATTCATCATTCATCATTCATCATTAATTTAATTTTTCTTATACGTTGCAGCCAGGTCGGCAGCCAGAGCCTTCATTTTAGAAAGGCTGGCGTCTTCCAGTTTGCCTTTGCGGAATTCTTCCAGAATGGCAGGGAGTTCCTGTTCCATTTTCATCAGGAAGATTTCCTCGAATTCGCGTACGCTTTCAAGCGGAATATCGCGCAGCAGGTTTTGAGTGCCCAGGTAGATGATGGCTACCTGTTTTTCTACCGATACCGGGCTGTACTGGGCTTGTTTGAGGATTTCCACATTGCGGGCGCCTTTTGCCAGTACGCCTTGTGTGGCGGCATCGAGGTCGGAACCGAATTTGGAAAACGCTTCCAGTTCGCGGTATTGCGCCTGGTCGAGTTTGAGCGTACCGGCGATTTTTTTCATCGACTTGATCTGTGCGTTACCACCTACGCGGCTCACGGAGATACCTACGTTGATGGCAGGGCGTACACCGGCGTTGAACAGGTTGGATTCGAGGAATATCTGGCCGTCGGTGATCGAGATCACGTTGGTCGGGATATAGGCAGATACGTCGCCGGCTTGTGTTTCGATGATCGGGAGCGCCGTGAGCGAACCGCCGCCTTTGAGCAGGCCGGCCGCTTTGAGGCTTTCGGGCAGGTCGTTCATTTCTTTCATCACCTTGTCGTCGGCGATGACTTTTGCGGCGCGTTCTAGGAGGCGGCTGTGCAGGTAAAATACGTCGCCGGGATATGCTTCGCGGCCCGGAGGACGGCGCAGCAGCAGGGATGCTTCGCGGTAGGCTACGGCCTGTTTGGACAAATCGTCGTACACGATGAGCGCCGGACGGCCTGTATCGCGGAAAAACTCGCCGATAGCAGCGCCGGAGAAAGGCGCATAGAACTGGAGCGGCGCCGGATCGGATGCCGAAGAGGCTACAATGACAGTGTAAGCCATTGCGCCGTTTTCTTCGAGCGTGCGGGCCACCTGCGCTACGGTAGAGGCTTTCTGGCCACAGGCAACGTAGATGCAGTAAACCGTTTCGCCGCGATCGTGAAACTCTTTCTGGTTGATAATGGTATCGATGGCAATCGCCGTTTTACCGGTCTGGCGGTCGCCGATGATCAATTCGCGCTGGCCGCGGCCAATCGGAATCATGGCGTCGATGGCTTTTACGCCCGTTTGCAGCGGTTCGTTTACCGGCTGGCGGTAAATAACGCCCGGCGCTTTGCGTTCGATTGGCATTTCGTATTTCGTACCGGTGATCGGGCCTTTGCCGTCGATGGGTTGTCCCAACGGATTGACAACGCGGCCTACAAAACCTTCGCCCACTTCGATAGAGGCAATTTTGCCGGTGCGTTTGACCACGGAGCCTTCGCGGATACCGTCGGAAGCGCCCATCAAAACGACACCGACGTTGTCTTCTTCGAGGTTCAATACGATGGCGCGAATGCCGTTTTCAAATTCTACCAGTTCGCCTGATTGGGCGCGGTTGAGGCCATATACACGAGCGATACCGTCGCCCACTTGCAATACGGAACCAACTTCTTCGAGATTGGTTTCTGCCCCGAAGCCCGACAATTGCTGTTTCAATATTGCGGAGATTTCTTCCGGTCTGACGTCTGCCATATAATTCAATGATGAATGATGAATGATAAATGATGAATGAAAACCGATCGAGATGAACTCCGAATGTGTCTGACGAATTCATCATTCATCATTCATTATTCATCATTAAAATCAGAATTCTTTTACGTACAGGTTTTTCGAGAATTGTGCTCTCAGTTCTTCCAGTTTGTGCGCTGCGCTGGCGTCATATCTCTTGTTGTCGAAATCCAGTACAAAACCACCGATCAGATCGGGATCGACCGACAATTGCAGATCGAGGTTTTCAAATGTGATGCCACTGGCAAGTATTTTTTTGCGCAAATCGTCCAGCACGGCATCGCTCAGAGGTGTGGCCGTGGTGACGCGTACGGTGGTGATTTTCTTCAGGATTTTGTACTGTTCGCCGAATTCTGCGGTGATTTCAGGCAAATAACCCTCCCGGTTTTTGGTGATCAGCAGTTTCAGGTAGCTCATGGTCAGACTGTCGAACTGCGATTTGAACAAGGCGTCCATGGCGGATATTTTGCGGTCGTTGGCAATGACCGGACTTTTCAACATCAGGTACAGGTCGCGGTTTTGAACGGCGTTTTGCAGCACTTTCATATCGGCTTCTACCTGCGCCAGTTTACCCTGTTCGACGGCGAGTTCGATCAGCGATTTGGCGTACCGGGTGGCTATACGAATAACACTCATGGTGGTTGTGTTTTTTGTTGAGATGTTGAGATGTTGAATGTTGAGGTGTATAGTGCAACGTCCTTATGGATCGCATACTCAACATCTCAACACTCAACATCTCAACTATTTCAACAATTCAATTCAATTGGATGCTGTCCGACAGGCTTTTCGCGAAGGCTTCCTGTTCTGCCTTGTTTGACAATTCCTTGCGCAGTATTTTTTCAGCGATTTCGATAGCCAGTTGACCTGATTTGTTTTTCAGTTCCACCATCGCGGCGTTTTTGTGGTTTTCGATATCGTGCAGGGCGCTTTCCACTTTGCGTTTGTATTCCGCATTGGCGCGTACTTTGGCTTCCGCAATGATCTGCTCTTTCGCGTCTTTCGCTTCTTTCAACATTTGAGCGCGTTCCTCGCGGGCTTGCGCCAGCAGTTGCTCGTTTTTGGCTTCCAGGTGCGCCATGTCTTCACGGGCTTTTTTGGCCTCGTCGAGGGCTTCCTGGATGTCCTGCTCGCGTTTTTTCAAGGCCTCACCGATCGGTTTGAACGCGAAACGGCTCATCATGTACCAGAAAATGAGGAAAATGACGGTTGTCCAGAACAATAAACCCGGTTCGGGTTTGATGACGGAAAAATCTGCCAGAAACAACATAGGAGTGATGAATTATAAAATTTATAAATGGATCGAAGCCGGATGGCAACGAGTGAAGTTCAAAAAATCGGGGCGTTGAACAGACCAACCGTCGCTCGCAGCCCCGAAAGGCATTTCTTAGCCGGCAGGTGCAACGAAGAAAGACAATACCATGCAAACCAGCGCAGCGCCCTCTACGAGAGCGGCAGTCAGGATCATGTTTGCGCGAATATCGCCTGTTGCTTCTGGTTGGCGGGCGATGGCTTCCATCGCCTTACCACCAATTTGACCGATACCGAGACCGGCACCGATTACAGCCAGACCAGCGCCAAGTGCAGCGTAGCTCATGTTGTGTAATTTATATTGATGAAAAAAAAATTCGTGTTTAGTGTTTAGTTTTTGATGTTTCGGATTCATCCACTCACTCCGCTCTTAATTTCTCTCACCCGCTCACTTCTAATGGCGGGCATCCCGCTCGGCTCTCACTTCTCACTCTCTCACCCTCTCACTTCTGTTAGTGGTGGTGCGGTTCTTCGATGGCAGTTCCAATATATGTTGCCGACAGCATGGTAAATATAAATGCCTGCAGGAACGCTACCAGCAATTCCAGCGTCATCATAAACAGCGAAAGCGGCACGGAAGCGATAATACCGGCAATAGAGCCGTTGATGCTTTTTCCGGCGTCTCCGAAGATAAAAATCAGGCTGACAAAACTCAGGATTACAATGTGTCCTGCGGTGATGTTGGCAAAAAGACGCAGGAGCAGGGTAAAGGGCTTCAGGAAAATACCCAGAATCTCGATCGGTGTCAAGATGAAAATTTTGAGTACTGCGGGCACACCCGGCATCCAGAGCGTGTGTTCCCAGAAGTGTTTTTTTGCGCTGAAGGTCGAAATGATGAACGTCAGCAGTGCCAGTACGATGGTAATGGAAATATTACCGGTCACATTGGCGCCGCCCGGGAAAAACGGAATCTGGCCGATCAGGTTCAGGCCCAGGATGAAAAAGAATGCCGACAAGAGGTACGGCATGTATTTTTCGTATTTCGGGCCGATATTCGGTTTGGCTACTTCGTCGCGGATAAAAGTGTAGAACGGCTCGATGAAGTTTTGCAATCCTTTCGGTGCATGGCCGTGGGTTTTGATGGCACTTTTCGCTACCGAGCGGAATACGAGGAACAGGATCAGCACCGTCAGCAACATCGTGAAAACGTTGCGGGTGATGGAAAAATCGTAGAAACTCGTGATACCGCCGCCCATGATGCCGCCATCGTACGTCGTTTTGGCATCCAGCAGGTTGCATTCGCCCTTAATAACGGCGTAGTACAGGGTTCTTTTTTTACCGTTGATCGTGGTGTCCCGGTGCTTGTAGTCATCCACTTTCACTTCGCCACGGGCGTACGCGGGATTCTGGATGCGCATGATAGAACCGTGAATCAACACATAACCGTCCTGCGCTACTTCGCCGTTGCCGTGGTGGTGGGCGTGAAAAATGCTGGTCGTGGAAAATTTCCAGCCGTGACCGGGCGCATACAGGATACAGGGAAGCGGCAGGTATGTATCACCCAGGAGGTGAATAGCATTGGCGTCCGCAATGTGGTGTACCGCATTATCGCCCGCATTGAAGGGAACTTCTTCGTTCACGGAGTGGCCGCAGGGGCTGTGTGCGCCTGCCGGATCGCCCGCTTCAGCGTTTTCACCCGTCGTTTGTGCCGTTTGCGGTTGCGCGGCAGTACCGGGCTGTTGCGCGGGCTGCGGGCGATTATGATTTTCATGGCCGTCCTGTGCAAAAGCAAAGGTCGATAAACCACTGATAATCAATACTATCCAATATTTACGAGCAAAGGTCATAGCCACTTTGGAAAATCTTTTTTCAAATCGGCTGCAAAGGTACAATGCGGTTTTCGTTTAAAAAAACCAAGAAAATTATTTTCCCAAAAAAAATGGGGCAAAGGGGGTAGTCAGGCAGGCAGTTCGGAATTTAATTTGGAAACGGTCGTAATGCCGGGTGGCACTTCGGGACGCAATGTTGCCCGAAGTGCCGCTCTAACGAAGAATATTGTGTGCTTGAAATTTCTGTTACTCGTGGCGAATCGCGTCCACAGGCGATAATTTCGATGCCTTCCAAGCCGGATACGTTCCGAAAATAATGCCGATCATAATGGCGACAATGACGACTACCATAAAGGAGGACGGTTTGAAGGCAATGTGAAAATCCACTTCTGAAAAATGTTTGATGAGCGGCACTGCCGCCATCATAAATAACATGCCCAGCAGCATACCGAATAAACAACCCAGCAGCGATACCGCCAGCGACTCGGCCAGAAACTGCATGGCGATGGTTTTGCGTTTGGCGCCGAGCGCCTTGCGGACGCCGATTTCGCGGGTGCGTTCGGTGACCGACATCAGCAACACATTCATCACGCCGATGCCGCCCACCAGTATCGCTATGCCGACAATCATACCCATCACTATTTTAAAAACCAGGATCGCTTTACGCAGTTGTTCCACCCGGAAGTCGTTGGTAAATACCCGGAATTGTGTTTTGCCGCCTGTAAACCGGGTGTCGAGCCACTGTTCCGTGCGCGCTTTGAGTTGGCTGACATCTTCCACTTTGCGGGCCAGCACAGCCATATCGGGGGTGTTTTTTTTCAACTCCGCCTGGTTCAATATAAAGATTGGCATATAAGCCATGGGCATATTTTCTTTTTCCTGCGCTTTCAGGATTCCTGAAATCCGCAGTTGGCGACCGCCCATATCCAGTTTTTTGCCGATGAGTCCGGCCAGGTTGCTGTCGGGCGCAAAACGTAACGCCAGCAGGTGGTTGAGCACGACCACGGAGTCGCGTGCGTTCATTTCTGTTGCAGTAAATACCTGTCCGAATGCTATTTCCTGTTTTTCAGTTAAAGGTCTGGGTAAGGTTGCAATGATTTGGGCCGGCTTGCGGAGCGTATCGCCAACCAGTTGCAGGTATGCGCGAAAGTCGCATTGCATCATGACATCGGCGCTGCCATTCACCTGTGCGGATAAATCGGTGGCGTCATCGAGGTCGAAAGTGACGGCGTCTTCTTTTTCCATACTCATGCCGTCCACTACCTCCCGGGTATTCGGAATAACCATGATGGTAGAGAGGTCGGTGGTGGACGTAACCTGGTCGCGGCCGTACTGCTCCATGCCATCGCCCAATGCCAGGATCGCAATCAGGGCCGCCACACCTATTACGATACCCAGAGTGGAAAGCAACGTATGCAACAGGTTACCGCGCAGCGTACGGACGGCTTCGGAAATAGAAATACTCAACAAGTGCAGCATAGCAAAGAGATTTGCCGGAAAGATAAAACGCCGAAAACCCGATAGCGGCTTTTTTAAGAAGTTGAAGGCTTTTTGCCGGATGTTTCGTTGCTTTCGTTCGATGGGACACGACTTCTGACTGCCGACTTCGCACTGCCGACTTCTGACTTCGCACTTTACTGTCTGCTCTGTTGTGCAATGTTCACCTTGAACAATTTACAATTCGGAATATTCACATGCTCCTGCCCGAGGAAATACAAATGCCCGTCGCGGATTTTGAAATGATGGGACAGGTACGGCACTTCGTCCAATTTCAGTTGGTTTTAGATGCCGTTAAAAGTAAAGCGCCCGCTGAATGCCGTGGTGGAAAATGTATGAAAATGTGGTTTGGGTGGGTGAATTGGGATAGAGAATGAGTGGGCGGATATTTGACATTTTTCTCTTAACTTTGCAAAGAATACTAAAAAAAGCAAACTATGATCATCGAAATATCTGATGCCATTTTGCAACAAGTGCCCGCCTATGCAAGCCCCGAGGATGTAAAGGTCGATTTTGCTGTGTGGCTCTATGAACGTGAACGTTTGACTCTTGCCCAAGCCGCCCGGCTATGTGGCAGAACGAGGCTTCAGTTTCAAAAAAAATTAAAGGAAAGAGGGGTACATCTGCACTATTCCATTGAGGATATACAGGTTGACGTACAAAACATGTGAGGATGGTAGTAGTTAGTGATACCTCTCCGCTGATTAACCTAGCCGTGATCGAACACTTATGGCTGATCCCTAAACTCTATGATCAGGTCATTGTCCCTACTGCTGTTTTTAATGAGATCGTTGTAGACGGCGTTGGCGAG
>JAYSZC010000768.1:0-8425 GCA_043738235.1 Lewinellaceae bacterium
AATCAAGCGAAATCCTGTTGGACGGCGTCGGAAAGTTGAATACAACGGCCAGACTCATACTTCTTCAAAGCAATGATCTGGAACTGGAAAATTCCCTGGATCAGCCCCTGCGTATCAGCCCGATAGAACAAACAGCCCTTGTAAAAAGTGGAAAATTAGCTACTACACTTGCCCCTTATTCCTTTTCGGTATTTCGGGTAAAATTGCGCTGATCTGCTCCTAAACATCCAATAACAAGAAAAATAATGTTTGATTTAAAGAAACTGGAGGTGTGGTTTGTCACGGGCAGCCAGCACCTGTACGGCGAGGAAACACTGAGACAAGTGGCGGAACACGCGCAAACGATTGCCGGCGCATTAGATATTTCGGCCAAAATCCCGGTTCGGGTTGTATTCCAACCGGTGGTGAAGACGCCCGATGAAATTTACCAACTCTGTCAGGCGTCCAATACGGATCCGAACTGCATTGGTATTGTCGCCTGGATGCATACCTTTTCTCCGGCAAAAATGTGGATTCGCGGGCTGCAAAGCCTGCAAAAACCGATGTGCCACCTGCACACGCAGTTCAACCGCGATATTCCCTGGAGTAATATCAATATGGATTTTATGAACCTCAACCAGTCGGCACATGGCGACCGGGAGTTTGGTTTTATGGTTTCCCGCTTGCGCCTGCGGCGAAAAGTTGTGGTTGGTCATTGGCAAGACCCACAGGTACACGAACGACTGAGTATCTGGATGCGGGCCGCTGCAGCGCGATTTGATTGGCAAGGAGCCAGATTTGCCCGTTTTGGCGACAATATGCGGCAGGTGGCAGTGACGGAAGGCGACAAAGTGGAGGCGGAAATCCAGTTTGGATATGCTGTCAACGGCTATGGCGTCGGCGATTTGGCAAAAATGATCAGCGAAGTCGCTGATGTATCCGTTGGGCATCTCGTCGAAGCATATAATGACGCTTACCAAATGTCGGCGACACTCCGCAAAGGCGGCGAAGCGCATGGATATCTGCGGGAGGCAGCCAGAATTGAAATCGGTATGCGCCATTTCCTGGAATCCGGCAGTTTTAAAGGTTTCACCGATACTTTTGAAGACCTCCACGGCCTGGTACAACTTCCCGGTATCGCCTCGCAGCGTCTCATGGCTGAGGGCTACGGTTTCGGCGCAGAAGGCGACTGGAAAACGGCTGCATTGGTTCGCGCTGCGAAGGTGATGGCTGCCGGTTTACCTGGCGGCAACTCGTTTATGGAGGATTACACCTATCATTTTGATCCTGACAATCGATTGGTTCTGGGTGCGCACATGCTCGAAATATGCCCTTCCATTGCTTCCGGCAAACCTGCCTGTGAAATTCATCCGCTCGGCATAGGCGGCAAAGCAGACCCTGTGCGGCTCGTATTCGATGTGGCAGCCGGTCCTGCGCTAAACGCTTCTCTGATCGATATGGGCAATCGTTTTCGCCTGCTGGTCAATGAAGTGGAAGCCGTTGCGCCGACAGAAAAACTGCCTAAATTGCCTGTTGCCCGTGTGTTGTGGAAACCTTTACCCGACCTGAATACCGCCTGTGCGGCCTGGATTTATGCAGGTGGCGCACACCACACGGTGTTCAGCCAAAACCTGACAACGGAATACTTCGAAGATTTTGCTGAAATGTTCGACATAGAACTAACGGTTATTGATGCAAAAACGGAATTGAGGCAGTTTAAGAAGGAGTTGAGGTGGAGTGAAACGATTTATAAATGATGAATGATGAATGGTGAATGGTGAACGATGAATGATGAATGATGAGTGATGAATGATGAATGATAAATGTTTGGCTTTGCGCCCGGCATTCATCATTCATCATTCATCACTCATCACTCATCATTCATCATTCATCATTCATAATTCATCATTCATAATTCATCATTATCTATGAATTATGTTATCGGACTTGACTACGGCACCGACTCCGTTC
Organism: Lewinellaceae bacterium; assembly: GCA_043738235.1. Classification (GTDB taxonomy): domain Bacteria; phylum Bacteroidota; class Bacteroidia; order Chitinophagales; family Saprospiraceae; genus M3007. The sequence continues at coordinate 1,951 of JAYSZC010000768.1, forward strand.
GCGCCCTGATCGCAGATACTGCCGACGGGCGGGAAGTGTCTTCCGCCGTTTTTTACTACCCGCGCTGGAAGGCCGGGAAATATTGTAATCCGGGGGCTTCGATGTTTCGGCAGCATCCGCTGGATTACCTGGAAGGATTGGAAGCATCCGTGAAAATGGCTTTGTCGCAGGCACCCAAGGAAGTGGCTGAAAACGTGGTCGGTATATCAGTCGACACAACAGGTTCCACGCCTGTTGCTGTGGATAAAAACGGAACACCGCTGGCCTTGCTGTCTGAATTTGCGGAGAACCCGCACGGTATGTTCATTCTCTGGAAAGACCACACGGCTAATAAGGAAGCGGAAGAGATCAATACATTGGCGCACCGCTGGGACACGGATTTTACGAAATATGTCGGCGGCATATACTCTTCTGAGTGGTTCTGGGCTAAAATCCTGCGAACGCTGCGGGTAGACGAAGCCGTCAGAAACGCTGCTTTTTCATGGGTGGAACACTGTGATTGGGTGTCGGCAGTGTTGCAGGGAGATACGAATCCATTGACAATCAGGCGTTCACGCTGCGCAGCCGGTCACAAAGCCATGTGGCACGAAGAATTCGAGGGATTACCAAGCGAGGCATTTCTGACGCAACTCGATCCGCTGCTGGCAGGACTTCGCGAACGGCTTTACCGCCATACTTATACCTCGGATGTACCGATGGGGAACATTTCGAAGAATTGGGCGCAGCGACTGGGTTTACCCGAAAACGTCGTTGTCGGAGTCGGCGCATTTGATGCGCACATGGGAGCGGTCGGCGCAGGTATTGAACCTTATTCCCTGGTGCGCGTGATGGGAACCTCCACCTGTGATATGTTGATTGCGCCCAATGAAGAGGTTGGGAACCTGCTTATTCGCGGCATTTGCGGACAAGTGGATGGCTCTATTTTACCGGGAATGCTGGGTATGGAAGCCGGTCAATCGGCTTTCGGCGATGTGTATGCCTGGTTTCAAAATCTATTGGCCTGGCCGCTCCACGAACTATTGAATAGTGAAGCGGCTGAAAAATTAGTGCAAAACATCATCCCGGCCCTGTCCGAAAAAGCATCCGTTTTACCGGTTACAGAGCACGACGCGGTCGCACTCGACTGGTTCAACGGTCGCCGCACACCCGACGCGAACCATACCCTGAAAGCGGCTATTGCCGGTTTGAATCTCGGTACGGATGCCCCCCGAATATTCAAGGCGCTGGTGGAAGCGACTGCTTTCGGGGCCAAACGCATTGTGGAGCGTTTCCAATCCGAAGGCGTTCCGATCCGGCAGGTTATCGGTATCGGCGGGGTGTCGAAGAAGTCGCCTTTTGTAATGCAAACCCTTGCCAATGTGCTGAATATGCCCATTAAAATCGTACAATCGGAACAAGCCTGCGCACTGGGCGCCGCTATATGTGCGGCAACGGCTGCGGGCATTTACCCGACTATGGCTGCGGCACAGGCTGCAATGGCTTCCGGTTATGATGCGGAATTTCAGCCGCAACAGGATAGGGTAGCGGTGTATAAAAAATTGTACCGGAAGTATGTGATATTAGGAGAGTTTGTTGAAAACGACTTAAAATATCAATGATGTTTAAAAATTATAAAACACTTATTCAATCATTACCTGTTGACGAAATGTGTTTTACCTCAAAAAGAGAAGTATGGACACTTAAAGAAAAATGTCAATGGCTGGAAGATGCTAATTCATATCTTTTTGGAGATAATGAAACGATAACTCTGACAAAATATGAATTGAAAATGCCTCCTAAAGACATGCGACATTTTATTTTGAAAGTCATTTACTGGGGTTATCCAAGAGGAATGAGAGGAGATCATTTTAAAAAGATGATTAAAGAAGAAAATATTCAAAAATTGGAAGATATTCTTAAAATATGTTTTAAAATCAATGACAACTTTGAATTTTTTTTTAAAAAACTAAAAGGGATAAATAGGATTGGAATTTCCACTTTTACCAAATTTCTCTATTTTTTAAATGCCGAAGTAGAAGGATATAAGGCTTTGATTTTGGATAATCCAATTATGCAAGCGCTTTCAAAATCACCGTTTAAGCAATTAAGATTTGAAAACCTACGAATAGATAATGCACCAAGCCATTATGTAAAGTATCTCCAAAGAGTTACAGAATTGGCTAAAGAGTTAGAAACTCAACCAGAAAATATTGAGATGTTTCTGTTCTTGTTTTACAACCGTTTGAAGGTCAATTGATATGAAAATAATTTGCTACGTTCTAACTTCACTTCTTGCAAATAGCCTCACCGCTCAAAACTATCTAATCCAGCCAGTCCCTTTTCATCAGGTGCAACTGGAAGACAAATTCTGGGCGCCCCGAATAGAGACTGTTAGAAAGGTAACCATTCCTGTAACCTTTCAAAAAAACGAAGAAACCGGGCGGGTGAAAAATTTTGAAATAGCCGCGGGGCATGAGGCCGGCCATGTCTGTACGCGCTTCCCTTTTGATGATTCCGATTTGTACAAAAGCATTGAAGGCGCCGCCATTTCGCTGCATAATCACCCCGACCCAAAGTTGGAAGCGGCCGTTGATACGCTGATCGGGCTGATTCGTGCTGCACAGGAGCCGGACGGTTATCTCTACACCTGGCGCACGATCAATGAACGACAAAAGAAATCGGAGAATCCTGGACAACCGGTCGTAAAAGGCGCTTTTTTAGATTGGCTCGACGGCCCGCGCTGGCAAAATGAAGACAAACTCAGCCACGAACTGTACAATGCCGGGCATTTATACGAAGCGGCAGTGGCCTGGAAAGCGGCCACCGGCAAACGCGATCTGCTGGATATTGCTTTGAAAAATGCTGCACTTGTCGAACGGGATTTCGGCCCCGGGAAACTGCAAAAAGCGCCTGGCCACCAGGAAATAGAGATTGGTTTGGTTAAACTTTATCAGGTCACCGGCGAGCGTCGGTGGCTTGATCTGGCCGGATTTTTTATTGATGTACGCGGTTATGGAGACCCTTATTCACAAAATCATCAAAAGGTGAAAGACCAGCGGGCTGCTGTCGGTCATGCAGTGCGGCTGTGCTACATGTATATGGCGGTGGCTGATGTCACGGCCTTGACGGGCAGCCACGAATACGATGCTGCCATGAAATCTGTCTGGGAAGACATTGTCGGCACCCAAATGTACATCACCGGCGGGGTAGGCGCTACGGGCAGCAACGAAGGTTTCGGCGGCTCTTATGATCTGCCGAATTACAGCGCCTATTGCGAAACCTGCTCTTCGATTGCATTTGTACTCTGGACGCAGCGGATGTTTCAACTGACCGGAGACAGCCGCTACGTTGATGTGCTGGAACTGACGCTTTACAATGCCCTGAATGCCGGACTTTCACTTTCCGGCGACGCCTTTTTTTATCCTAATCCGTTGGAAAGCCGCAAAAACGTTGAGCGTAGCAAATGGTTTAGTTGCGCCTGTTGCCCGCCTAATCTGACGCGTTTTTTCTCGGCATTGCCGGAATTGATGTATGCGAGAAAAGGTAATGACCTGTATATCAACCTGTTTGCTGCCAGTAAAACGGTTATTGAAAACACCAACAGCAAAGGCCAGCGCGTGAAAATCGCTATCCGGCAGGAGACCGATTTTCCCTGGAACGGTCGGGTGAAAATGTATGTAGATCCCGTCAAACCCAATACATTTTCCCTGAAAATACGTATTCCCGGTTGGGCAAAAGGCGATGTGGTACCACTGGAACTGTATCGTTTTTACAAGTTTACAAGTTATCCGGTCAGTTTAAAAGTGAATGGAAAGGTGTACGCCGCCCCTTTTCAGGACGGATATGCTATAATCAACCGGAAATGGTCTTCCGGCGATGTTGTCGAAATCGACCTGCCGATGCCGGCCCAACGCGTTCAGGCCAATGCCAAAGTAGAAGCCGATATCAACCGTTTTGCCGTCAAAAAAGGCCCGCTGGTATATTGTCTGGAAGGCCGTGACCAGGCAGACGACCATGTGCTGAATGTGCTGGTATCTGATACGGTGTCTATTGCTTCCAAATTTGAACCTGCCTTGCTCGGCGGTGTACAAACGCTTGAATTCCAGGGCTTTTTAGTCAAAAAGAAAACCGCTGCTACCGAAGGCGAACTTCAAAAACTTGCGCTAAAAGCCATTCCTTATTACGCCTGGGCCAACCGAGGCCGGGACAACATGCTCGTCTGGCTGCCGCACGACCTGCGCAACGTGCAGGCCATTGCGCAACCAACCCTCGCCACACTTGCCACCGCAATGGCTTCCGAAGGTTGTAACGGCGATTTGAAAAATATTGCCGACCAGTATTCGCCTGAAAATTCAGCGGGCCATGTTAGCGCTCCGGTACATTGGTGGCCGTATTTCGGGACGACCGAATGGCTGCAATACAATTTTGGCAAACCGGAGCAGGTAGGCACCGCACGGTTATTTTGGTTCGACGACGAAGCCACACAAGGCGGCTGCCGGGTACCCAAATCCTGGCGCATACTGTATCTGGAAAATGGAGCATGGAAACCTGTTTATGCCGCCGATGGATATAAAATTACCAAAGACGCCTGGAATGAAGTGCAGTTTGAACCTGTGAAAACCACAGCGCTCCGGCTAGAAATGCAATGGCAGGACGGGGTGTCGGGAGGGGTACATGAATGGGAAATTTTTTAAAAGTCGAACACGGTTTTTTACCACACAGCTTACAATATGTGCCCTGCGTGAAAAACCTATTGTGAAAACTATGTGGTAAAAAATCAGTGTTCTATAAAAACATCAAGCATGAAAAAAACAACCTTACTTATCCTCTTTTCAGGCGCTTTTCAGGTGCTTTTCTCCCAGAATCAAATCACCCTAAACGCTGACCTGGGCCGAGATACCATCAGCCGGCACATTTACGGTCACTTTGCCGAACACCTGGGCCGCTGCATTTATGGCGGGTTTTATGTCGGTGAAAGCAATACAACAATCCCCCACCGCGACGGCGTGCGTACAGACCTGATCGAAGCGCTGAAAAAACTGAAGGTAGGTAACCTACGCTGGCCGGGCGGCTGTTTTGCCGATACCTACCACTGGAAAGACGGCATCGGGCCGAAAGACAAACGACCGAGTATGAAAAACATCTGGTGGGGTGGGGTGACCGAAGACAATAGTTTTGGAACACACGACTTCCTGAATCTCTGCGAAGCCATCGACGCGGAGCCTTATCTGGCAGGGAATGTGGGCAGCGGTACGGTGAAAGAATTGTCCGACTGGGTGGAATACACCAACCAGGAATCCGGAAGCCCCATGACCGAGCTCCGCAAAGCCAATGGCCGCGACAAACCCTGGAATGTCAAAATATGGGGAGTAGGCAATGAAGCCTGGGGCTGCGGGGGCAACATGAAGCCCGAGTATTATGCCAATATCTACCGGCAATATGCCACTTTTATGACCGATTGGGGCAACAGCGCCAAACTTTACCGGGTAGCCTCGGGCGCCAGTGACGATGATTACAACTGGACAGAAGTGCTCATGCGCGATATCCCGCACAAGATGCTGGAAGGTGTAGCGCTGCACCATTATTCGGTGATTGACTGGAGTAAAAAAGGCTCGGCGACCAGTTTTTCCGAAGAACTGTATTTCAAAACCATGAAAACGGCATTGGACATGGAGGAATTTGTCACGCGCCACTCGACGATCATGGACAAATATGATCCGGAGAAAAAAGTTGCGCTCGTCGTGGACGAATGGGGCGGCTGGTATGATGTGGAACCCGGCACCAATCCGGGCTTTTTGTACCAGCAAAATACCATGCGCGATGCCATGATTGCCGGAACAACGCTGAATATTTTTCACAATCACTGCGACCGTGTACGCATGGCCAACCTCGCCCAAACGGTCAATGTGCTGCAAGCCGTCATACTAACAGAAGGCGAAAAAATGCTGCTCACGCCAACGTATCACGTGCTGGAAATGTACAATGTACACCAGGATGCGCTGCTTTTGCCGATTGATATCAGGATAAATAATTATACATTCGGTACGGAAAAACTGCCTGCTGTTTCTGTTTCGGCCAGCCGCAACAAGGCAGGAAAAGTGCATATTTCATTGGTGAATATAGACCCGAATCGTTCGCAGGAAGTATCGGTTTCGTTGCGCGGCGTGTCTGTAAAAAGTGTATCAGGGCGTATTTTAAGTTCCCCCAAAGTACAGGATCACAATACGTTCGATCAACCGGATCGTATCAAACCGGTTGATTTTAAGGGTGCAAGCATCAGCGGTGATTTACTGAAATTAACCTTGCCTCCGGTATCGGTGGTCGTTTTGGCGTTGTAGGGGTTATGTCAAAAGTCTAAAGCGAAAAAAAATATTTTTTCGCGCCAAATTATAGTTTCTAAATGGAATGTGAAAATTTGACAACTTTCAAAAAGTTGTCAAATTTAGCACCCGGCCAAAACTTTATTTGGTATTCTTTGGCCAGGTTTTCAAACATT
>JAYSZC010000769.1:0-8403 GCA_043738235.1 Lewinellaceae bacterium
CTTCTCGTTCAAAACCACTTTGTGTTGACTATAAATTCTTATTAAAAATAAAAAAAACATGGATATAGTAAATATGCGCACACTCCGCATGGATGATTACGAAGGGCTAAAAGGCTGTATGATCCGCGCGTACCCGCAAATGCCGGAGGCTTTTTGGAAAGAGCACCAGATCAAAAGGCTGCTGTCTATTTTCCCGGAAGGGCAACTTGTCGTAACGTTCAACGAGCAAATCGTTGGCTGCGCCTTGTCCATCATTGTCCGTTATGACCGCTTTGGCGACAACCATACTTACCGCGAGATTACGAGCAATTTCACCTTTACCACCCACGACCCTTCGGGCGAAACGCTGTATGGCATTGATGTGTTTGTGGACCCCGAATTCCGGGGCCAACGCCTCGGTCGCCGCCTGTACGACGCCCGAAAAGAACTGTGCGAACATCTCAACTTGTCGGGGATTGTTTTTGGTGGCCGCATTCCGAATTACCACGAGCATTCGGACACGCTTTCGCCGCGCGCCTACATTGATAAGGTGAAAAACAAGGAATTGCAAGACCCTACGCTCAATTTCCAGTTATCCAACGACTTCCACGTACGCAAGGTGCTGCGCGGCTATCTGCTGGGCGATGAGGAATCCAAAGAATTTGCTACCCTGCTTCGATGGGACAATATCTACTACACGCCGCCTAAAACCAAGATGAGCAGACCTTCCAAATCGGTCGTACGGCTTGGGCTGGTTCAGTGGCAGATGCGTTTATACCGCACGATGGAAGAATTGTTTGAACAAATGGAGTATTTCGTCGATGCAGTATCCGCCTATCGAAGCGATTTTGCCCTGTTCCCGGAGTTTTTCAACGCCCCGCTCATGGCCTTGCACGATGAAATGCCGGAAGGCGAGGCCATCCGGAAATTGGCAGAGTATACGGAAAGCATCCGCGACAAATTTACCGGTCTTGCACTGCGATACAACATCAACATCATCACGGGTAGTATGCCCCTGCTTCGCAACGGGCAACTGTACAATGTCGGCTACCTTTGCCGCCGCGACGGCAGCAGGGAGCAATATGAAAAACTGCACGTCACCCCCGACGAGGTCAAGTGCTGGGGACTGAACGGCGGCAACAAACTGCAAACATTTGATACGGATTGTGGAAAAATCGGCATCCTGATTTGTTACGATGTGGAATTCCCGGAACTGTCGCGCTTGTTGGCAGCCGAGGGTATGAACATCCTTTTTGTGCCTTTCCTGACCGATACGCAGAACGCTTTTTCGCGGGTACAACTTTGCGCCCGCGCCCGCGCCGTCGAAAACGAGTGTTTTGTAGCGATCGCAGGCAGCGTCGGCAATTTGCCAAAAGTCCACAATATGGATATTCAGTACGCGCAAAGCGCTGTGTTCACGCCCTGCGATTTTGCCTTTCCTGTCAACGGTATTAAAGCGGAAGCCACCCCCAACACGGAAATGCTGGTTGTCGCCGACGTAGACCTCGAACTGTTGCACGATTTGAGACATTCCGGAAGTGTGCGCAACCTGAAAGACCGGCGAACGGACTTGTATAACATTGATTTTAATGTAGAAAACCAGAAAGAAAAAGTGGCCGAGACCACTATGCCGGTTTTTGACGATAATATGGCTTGAGATGAAACAAAAAATCCCGGATTTTTCAATGAAGAAAAATCCGGGACGCATCTTGTTTTACACGGTTACTTTTTTCGAATTTCGGGACTTACTCAGGTATTTTCACAAGACTTAAGGTCTTGAGTGCATCGGTACGGTACGTGGTTTTTCAGTTTTTGCTTTGGCGGTTTTGTCGGATGATACGGTTGGCGTTTCACTGGTTTGCAGGTACAACAGTACGCCAAGTGCAAGGTGGAGGGCAACGGCGAGCACCAAGGCATGTCTTCTGCTGCGGCGCTCATTTTGTTCAGCAATGTAGTACATAAGGATATAGTTTATCGGTTAATTGCTCGAAACATTAAAACGTTAACGCATATCCTCAAAAAAATAGTTTCCAGCCGGGTGGAAAATATTTGTTAAAACTATTATAACAAAACCCTCGAGCGGCCAAACGGGATGTCTCTCACCCTCTCACCCTCTCACTTCTCACCTCTATTCTAAAAGTCCTTCCGGCAAATCCATCACCACTTTTTTGTTTTGTTTGTCCACTTCAACGATCAGTTGTGCGTTGAGCGGTACCAGCACTTCCCGGTTCTGGTAAGTCAGAAAAGCCATTTCCTGTTGTGGCATTTCGAGTACTTCGGTAATCGGGCCGATGGTACCCAGCGTTTTATCAATGAGTAAAAACCCTGTAAGGTGTTCATATTCAAGGGTTTCTTCTTCGGCGATTTCCAGTTCACGCTCTTCATCGAGCAACAGGTCTTTTTCGCGGAGCAGCACTTCCCGGCCTTGCAGCATGAGTGCCACGTCGCGGTTGTCGACGTCTTCCAGTTGAAGGATCATTTCGCCTTTGCCGCGCACATTGGTTACGAAATATGGGATTTTGGTGCCTTTAATATCGAGAAAAATGCGCTCGTTTTTCAGAAAATCCTCCAGGTAGCGCTCTTCGATATACAATTTCAGTTCGCCCGTAATGCCGTGTGCTTTGCGGGTATATCCGATGATGACGTATGGGTTTTCAGCCATTTTTTATTTAAGTAGGTGTACAAAATTAGTTAAAACTAAATCTTCTGTAACTCATTGATTTACATTGCTTTTTGCCCTTTGCAATTTTGCCCTTTTACTTAATTGAATGCTATAACTACCTGCCGGAGGATATATCCGCGCTCGGCTTTGAGTTCCCAGGGTCGCGTTTCACAATCGACCGGGGGTGGATTTTGGTTGCAATATTGCGAATCGAGGATCAGTTGTTCGCGCCAGACCAGTCCCACGTTTTTGGCGTAGCGCAGCCTTGAAAAACGGCGTTCGATGATATTGTTGTCATCCACTTCCGTAACAACAAGCGTGGAATCAAATGAAAATGGACCCACATTTGCCTGAATATCAATGGAATCCACTTCGTACAGCCAGTTGGCAAAAGGACGCATCCGCTCACCGGCAATTTCGATTTCGCGGTTTTCGTCGATCCATGTATGTCCGTCCCATTCGCTGCGCCGGTCCATGGGAAAAATGAGTTTTAAAAACCGGAGATTGTTATCGATGCGAATGGCCTGGCTGCTGTTGCGTAGGGCTGCGCTGATATCACGAAATTGCCAGGGATCATCCGGCGACTTGCGTTCGGAGCGTTCGATGAGGTACAACAACTGCCCGTTTTGATCGCGGAGCGTATCGGACACCAGTTCCTGCACAAACGTGCTGGAAGAATCGCGCAGGGTGCCGCCGCCTGCTGCAAAATCATATACCACACTATCTACCTGGTAGACGATATATTTGCCAATTTGCAGCGGGAAATAAGCGTATTGCTCCGCAGCGCCGGAATCGTACGTTTCCGTTTGGCGATCGGAACAAGACTGGAAAACCGCCAGGGAACAGGCCGCCAACAATGCGAAATAAAAGTATTTGGGTGACATCAGGCTATTTTTCCCGCAAAGGTAGGGCGATTCGGTTGCTGTACGCGCTATTTTTGTACAATGGAAGCGGTTGAGTGGTTGAGAATGTTGAGAATGCTGAGGGTTGAGGCGGTAATGTTTGGTCTTGTGTTACTGCCTCAACCCTCAACATTCTCAACCACCTCAACCCTCAACATTCTGCTAAGGGGTTAAGGGCCGGCGTTAATCCGACGTTAAACCAGTCGCGCACTGTCAACCGGAAACCTACTTTTGTCTGTTTTAGTAAAGGTTTGATGGTTTGAGTGGTTTGAGTGGTTTGAAGGTTTGAGGTGGGGTAACCTAAGCCATGAGTCTGGGTTCGAGGAATATAGCCAAATAGTGACAAATAAAGTCTTGGTCAGGTGCTAAATTTGACAACTTTTTAAAAGTTGTCAAATTTTCACATTGCGTTTGGCAACACGAATTTGGCACCAAAAAACCAGTTTCTCAACCCTCAACAATCTCAACCCTCAACATTCTCAAACTCCTCTAAACCATCCATTTAACGATAAAATATGAACGCCCAGCGGATTCGCCTGATTATTGGACTGATGACCCTTGCCTTGGTAGGGATCATATACTTGCAGATTTACTGGATCGGCTGGAATATCCGGTTGAACGAGGAGCAATTTGATAAAAATGTGTACGCTGCACTGAACCGGGTGGCAGACAAACTGCAATATTTTGAAACGGTGACTGTGCTGGAAAACATGAACAAATCGCGCGGCGGTTCGAATGCGCAACGCAGCGCACAGATGCCCGGCAACGGATATACTTCCGGCCAGAGAACCGGGGAGGACAGCTTGCCCAATCCGCTGGGTGAAGGTCAAACTTTTGAGGACAACGTAACGATGTGGGAATACATGAAGGTCACGCAATTGCTCGATGTAAAGCCGCTGGCAGAGCGCATACAACTCGACGTGCTGGCTCAATCCATACGCGAAGAAATCGAAAGCCGGGGAATTCAGTCTGACTATCAATACGGTATTTATTCCAAAGACCGGAGCAGTTATGTGATTGTAAATGACCACTTTGTGGTAGAAGACAGCGGCCCGCAAATCTCACATGGCGGCGCGCCAACCCTATTCAATTCGCCGTATAAAGTGTCGCTGTTTACCCAGGATATGGAATCGCCGGGGTATTTGTCCTTGTATTTTCCGAATCGCACCAGCTTGGTTTTAGGTTCTGTAATCGGCACGCTGGTGTTGTCGGTGATATTTACAGGGATCATTTTGTTTTGTTTCTGGTACACCATTCAGGTGATTTACCGCCAGAAACAACTGTCGGAAATGAAAAACGACTTTATCAACAACATGACCCACGAGTTTAAAACCCCGATTGCCACCATTTCACTGGCCGCCGACAGCATCGGCAGTCCGATGATTATGAGTCATCCCGAAAAAATAAAACGATTCGTGGATATTATCCGCCAGGAGAACCGGCGTATGAACAGCCAGGTGGAACGGGTGTTGCAAATGGCGCTCATTGACAAAAAAGATTTTGAACTGAGCATCGGCGAGTTCAACGTGCACGAAGTTATCCAGCAGGCGGTCGATAATTTCAGCCTGCAGGTGGAAAAAAGGGAAGGCAGCCTGCAAACCGATTTGCTGGCCGAAAAACCCGTTATCGAGGGCGACGCGACCCACATTGCCAGTATTATCCACAACCTGCTGGACAACGCAAATAAATACAGTCCCGAAAAACCCGACATCACCATCAGCACGCGCGATGTGCCCTTAGGCGTCGAAATCACGGTATCGGATAAAGGCATGGGCATCAGTAAAGAGGTGCGCAAACATATTTTTGACAAATTCTACCGCGTCCACACCGGCAATATCCACGATGTGAAAGGTTTCGGACTCGGGCTGAGCTATGTAAAAGCCATCGTGACGGCTCACCGGGGATTTATTGACGTAAAAAGTGAACCGGGCAAAGGCAGCAGTTTTAGTTTGACGTTTCCGAGAAGGGTGGAGGGGATGTAGTGGGAAAAAACGTATCACCTTCATCAGGCACTATCCCGTTTTCCGCCATTGCATTTCAGACAACCAATTGCCTTCCTGCGGTGAGTCGATGCCGGCTGTCGTTTGAAAAAACACCGAAAACCAACCGTCTTCCTGCATGCAAGGAAAGTGGCCGGCGGGGATGACAGCTCTTTCCAAACCCAGTACATGGTTTACTTTTTCCGGCAGCACAAATGGCGCTTCTAAACTGAATGCACCGGACCTGAAAAAATGCGCTTTGGTAGGGATCAGCATTCCGTTTTTGGGAAAAATGAATTGTATTCCGGCATCGGCGACTTTGCTGATCTGGGCCTTGGCCCGGCGTATATGGTACGGGTGGTATTGCATCCAGTCTTCCGGTTGCAAAACATCCACCGTACAAATTCCAAAACCGGCACAACTTGCCTGTGGATTGCCCAATTGTGCTTCAATGTAAAGCAGGTCGATTTGTTTGATCTCGGAAACCATAAGCAGTTATCCGTTATTAGTTATCAGCGTAAATTTATCTTTTTCAGCAGGCGCAAAGCTACCAATAAGGCGGAACCGAATAACAGAACTGTAAATATGACGGAGGCGATCATGTTGGAGACGGATTCTTCTGCACCGGCGATTTTTTCAGGGAAATACTGCGGGAAAAGTGTCCCGATCAGCGTAGAGAAACTAATCAAAAAGTGAATAAAAATGACCGGATAAATATTGCGGGTGCGCAACAACACAGCGCCGAAAAGTGCGCCCAGACAAGTTGCTGCAAATATTTGGGAAAGCACGCTGCCCGGGCTGAAATGAGGGTCGTCCAGATTAATAATATGCGCACCGCCAAAAATAATGGCCGCCGTTATAAACCCGGGCAAGATATTTTTTCCGGCAGCTATATCTCTTTGTAAAATCATGCTTTGAATCAATCCCCTGAAAACAACTTCTTCCAGTATGCCTACTGTCAGGGACTTGAGGAGAAAAACAGCGGTAATAACAGTATATAAATCTGCGGACGGAATCAATCTGAGCGAACTGAAACCGGCGGTAAAGATCAACAGATATGGCAGCAGTACCAGATATACCCGGGGCGACTGCATCCGGCTGATATGGAGTCCGGCCGACGAAGTGAGGCCCGCAGCAAAAATGATATACAACGCGATACCCGTTACCAGGAGGTTCAGAATAATTTTATCCGTAAGATCAGCCATTGCGGCTTCCATGCCCGCATGTTCCAAAAGCCGGTAAACAGGAATCTGGTGGATGGCAATGACCATCAAAACAAATCCTACTGAACAGATAACCGGATATTCCCTGACATATCTCATGGGCGGCAAATTAACAGAAAATGAAGCTGTCCCAACCATAAAAGAAGAGCGATTTTTTTAATGGTTTGACTAAAATAATCACGGGACAGCCTCATTTATAAGACATATTTATTAGAAGCCGATTGTAACGGAGCAATTGCTGAATTCAACACAAGGTTCGCCGAAAAGGCTGGTGTTGTACCAGGACGTATTTGGGCATGGTACGATGCGAACATCGCAGGTGATTTCAAAAATTCTGGATTGCACCTGGTTTTTGCGCAGATCGTAGCTCAGTTCGAGTTGATTCAGGGCTTCGTGCTGAACAAACTCCTCAGAAACGACGGGGCGTTCCATCACGGAAATGATTGGCTTGGCGGCATTGTAGGGGAAACGGGCATCGTGTGCAAACGTTACGGTAGAAGTGAACATACCATCGTTGGCAACCAGGTCATTTGCTTCGCCGTTGTCGCGGAACAACACGCCTTCATAACCTACGCCATTTTTTTCCCATGCTTGAGCAGCAAAGTTCGGCAGATACAGTTCGCGAACATAATTGTTTTCATTGATGCTTCTAACGCGCGCATCAAAAATGGCCATATTCTGTTTGAAAAACTGCTCGAAACCGACCGGTTGTGGCGCTTCCAAAACTGCGTCTTCTTTGCAGGATGTAATGAAAAATGCTGCGGACAATACAAAGGCTAAAGAAAAAAGGTATTTCATCTGTGGAAAATTGAAAATATTATCCCTCATTTATTTTAAGTAGATTCGGGAATGCCTACTGAATGATCGGAAAATGTGAATGCCTACTCGTTCAAGGCTTTTCGGCAACCGCCTGATTATTGAATTGCGCAATCAATAAATTCTTTATACCACTTCGGATGTTTGATTTAAAAAACGGGAGGTGCCAGGAGCAATGGCAGATTCTTCAAACTGAATGGAGCCAATGGAGTCAATCGTAATGATGATGGATTGAATGTTTTCTTTTTCTTGTGTGGTCATATTGTCCCATTGATCGGCAGACAACATCAAGCCCATAGAAATCAGTAATGAAATGGTCCAGGTTAACATAATGTGTTACATGTTTGAGTGATTAAATAAGATTGTTAGGTTGCTTTCGCAGTACAAAAGTGGGGTGTAAAATAGCCGTTCGCACGGACATAACCGGCCTTTCGGAACAGGGCAAAAGCATAGAATAGAAAATAATTATTTTTTATAAATTGTTGACTACTAATTATTTAACATAGTATCATATTTTTTTCGCCCACTTTTTCCTGTCTTTTTCAAAAAGGACGTTCACACACCAAAAGAACAGTGTAAATTTGCTTTTTTACATAGACTTCACTTATGTTATGCAATTGATTTTCAATTAGTTGCAAAATTTTCTATACGCGCTTATGGACACACTTCATGAAATTATCCAGCTATTGGATCGCTATAAAGTGCGCCATATAGAGGTGCTGACGAATGCTGCGGAAGGGAAAGAGAACCGCTATTTTGAGTGCTATGCAGGCATGCGCGACGGGCGTTGGGACTCAGATGCGGACATGGCGATACATTTCGGGCTGGAGCCGGGCAGCAAA
>JAYSZC010000770.1:0-3255 GCA_043738235.1 Lewinellaceae bacterium
CGGGTCGCTTTCTCCTTTGGCTTCATCCACACCGAGTTTAAAGCCGAAAAATGTAATATCGGGCTCCACTTTGGCCTGGTAAAGTGGCGTACGGATGACTTCAAAAGACGGTTTGGCTACATCGCCTTCAGCCGGTTTGTACAAATCGCGGGATTTGGTTTTGTCAAATGTGGGGTCGGTATCGGAGGTATTTTCCCATACCGCCTTGTGCGCATAAATCACGGCTGTGGGATACTTTTTGAGCAGTTCCCCCCGAATGACGAGCACCACCTCTTCTTCGGCCGGTTCGCCGGGTCGTTGCCGGTGGTCGTGGTTGCCTAATTTGCTGAATTTCGACCACAGGTGCAGTTTGGGGATATCTCGATACATTTCGCGGATTTCCTCCTCTGTTTTGCCGGCGTGTTGGGCATCATCCGTTTTTAGCATGGTGCTGACATCCCAGAATTGCCGGAAATAACTGCCCCGCTGGTCGGTGGGGTATTCCCGCCAAAGCAGTTCCCGCGCAAACTCGTGGTTCAATCCAACCATGTAGGCCTCGATAAATTTCTGGTTGGTTTCCAGCAGCGTAATGCTGTTGTATTCGATCAGGTTGATATTGGGCAGGAACAGTTCGGCAGATATATCAGCCAATGGCTTGTACATCGGTATATCGAAGTGCGGGTATGCCATCGCTTCCGTAAACTGCTCAGGAGGCATTTGTTCGAGTATCCACCCGGGAATGCGGATAGATTGCCAGGTCCAGGCAGGGATCGTTACTTTCGGATCCAGTTTCTCCACGACCCATCCGGCCACCTGCCCTACCGCTATCGGGCGAAGTGGTTCCGGCGGCGGAATAGTAGCCCGTGTGGCCTGTACCAGGCGAAAGGCATCGCTGAGTCCTTCTTTAAACCGTAGTGCTTCGGCGCTGTCGGTATTTCCGCCCAGTGTCGGCTGGAATGTTCCGGTAAATGAACCGAGTTGAAAATTGGGGCTTTTGGGCAAAGTCGCCACCACTTGCGGGGTTTGTTGCGCGGGTTTGATGGCATCAGCCGCTTGCAGGGTCTTTTTCCATTGTTGCAACAAACGATAGAGATAGACCAGTACGCCCACGACTGCAACGCCCACACTCCAAAACAGGCCGCCGGCGCTCAGTAACCACAACAACAACAAAATGAGTGCTGCCAAACCCAACAGAATATAAGGCAGCCAGGGGAAGCGCCGGAGCCATTCCGCCAGGAAAAGCGGGATGCCCGGGGCTTCAAAATTTTTGCCGACGGAAGTGGCGGAGGGCAGGGCTGCCGGAATTGTTTTTACAGGTGCGACCACAATTTCCCCCCGGCTGAGTTGGCCGACCAGCGCTTCGGGCCTGAAATCGGCGCCGGGTGTTTTTCTTTTCAAATCTTTGATAAAACGCCCCCTCGGACGGGTCAAACGCCGCATGGAGGCAGACACAACGGCATTGGGCACCACACTTTGCCGGAGGGTGTGGTACACGGTGGCGCCATCCATCAAAATCCTGTTTTGTACCGGCGCGGTCAGCATCAGCGCTTTTTCAGGATTCGATTGAACCATGGCTACCAGGTGTTTTTGATACCAGACAGCCGAGGCAGACTGCGCTACCTGTGCATATCGGATTTGTTGATTTGCTTTCAACACATCGCCCACTTGTTCCCAGGCGGCATTCATATAGTTTTCCTGATTTTGCTGCACCACCCGTGTGCCGAAATGCGACGGCACCCGGTATCGCGGATCCAGGTTTATTTCATTGATCCAGTTGTAGTTGTTGTGGATGGGCAAGCCGTCGCGGTCCTGTAATACCCGTTCGACAATGGCGTGCCAGCGCCCGTAAATGGGCGGCGTGATGAGCGGATCGGCATCATCATTCGGATCAATCGGCAATTGGGCATTCACTTCAGCAGCGGCATTGGCTACTTCTGAAGACTGGTAACTATATTCATCAGCCAGGTTCAAAAAGGCTGCTATCTGTTTTTGAAACGGGTGAGGTAGTCTGTCAGCGCCCCATCCATCCAGAATATCCAATTGTTCGCGTTCCTCATCGGGCAGCGTTTTCCTGGGCACCTGCAACGCACCACCCAATCGGAGTATACCCTCCAGATCGAGGTCCGTGGCTTCCTCCCATTCCAGGTTGGCGCCCGGTTTTGTCATGTCCATATCCCGGCGACCCACCCTGAGGTCGGCGGGTTTGGGTTGTAAAAGCCGCACCAGGTATTCAAAATCGCCGACGGTGCCGGTTTTGAACTGCCAGCGGTGATAAATGGGGAATTCGGTGGGCGCCGCAGCGCCTCCCCAGGCCAGTGCGGGGCCGGCGGCGCTGATCGCAGCGGAGGCTTCACCCAATCCTGCCAAGCGCCCGCTCTCGAATGCCGGTATCAGGAAGGCGTGGTAGGTTTCTTTTTCATCCAATTTGCGGGGGCAGATCAAACGCGAATAAGCGATATCCGGGTTTTCGTCGAGGGTTGCCTGCAGGGAATTCAGCACGGCGCCCATACCGGCGGGGTTTTCAACAATGGTTTGGCCGACGATGTCCCTGTTCACCTGTACGTGCGCCCAGGCCCACAACTGATCCGGTTTTGGAAAAACATCTGCCGCTGCCACCCCTTTAAGGGTAAAAAAAGGCAAGGGCTTGTTGAGCAAGTTTTTCCCTTCTTCAAACTCCGATTCTTTTAAGACCACCAATGCCAGCCAGGGTTTTAGCCGGTGCGGGGCTTCGGGGGCCAGCGGCGTATATCTCCAGGGGAAATCTTCGTCGTAAAAATCCAGGTACGCCACATAGTTAGGCTCAAAATTGGTAATCCAGTGGAGTGGCTCCGTTTTGAAAATCGACCGTGGATCGATGCCGACTATATCGCCCGGGCCGTACAACTCCACGTCGCGGGGATCTGTATTCAGGGATACTGCTCCACCATCGCCATCTATCTTTAAGGCGACGGTATAAACGCCCCTGGCCCCGCCTGTGTTTTTCAGGCTGTTGGCAATGCCTTGTCTGAGATAAGGCAAAAAACTGTAGGTTCCAACACTCATTATACGGTCAGTTGAATTTTTGAGTATTCGAGGATGTGAGTATTCGAGGATAAATGATTGATTTATAATCAGGTATCCGAAAAACTCAAAATGTATTTATCCCGGTGCGATCAATTCATTACAGCTTCAAAAGCCGGGATGACATGCACTTCGCCTGCCATGGCCGGATTGGCCTCCAGTTGTACGTTCATAAAGTCGCGTGCCTGCGCTTCGCTTGCAAACAGTGTTGTTTCG
>JAYSZC010000771.1:0-8386 GCA_043738235.1 Lewinellaceae bacterium
CCTGGGCCCGGTAGAACCCGGCGAACGCGGCATGGACGGCCTCGTACTCGCGTGCCATGCGCAACACCGGGCGCTGCGCGTCGTCGAGTCGCTCGGCCAGTTGCAGTTCGACGTGGCGCAACGCGCAGGCCAGTCGAACACCCGCCACCCGGTCGGCAGGCAGCGTGGACCATTGCCTGCGTCCGGTCACGCAACCGGCAAAAACACGCGTGTCGGTCACGATGTTGAGCACGGCATGGCGGGTCGCGATGATGTTGTCGTGGGTGGTCGACGGTTTGAACGGCATCAACACGACCCAGTCGTCTTCGTAGCGCACGCCCATCGGCGCGACATGCGGCGTGCCGTCGGCCGCGACCGTCGTCACCACCGCTTCGTAAATCACATCGTTGTTCATGGAACGGGCTCGTTCTTCGGCTTTGCCAGCGTCGTGCCGGGCGCGCACCAGGCGTTCAAATCGTCAGCCTCGCGCTCGATCGCGCAGCCCCAGTCGAGTGGCTGGTCCTGTACATAGCGCTTGCCGAGTTTGTGGGCGATTTCGGCGTGTGCAAGTTCCACGCCCATGTAGAACGCATGCGAAGCGTCGTTCTCGAGCTTGAGTTGCGGCCAAAGCTCGAATGCGCCCTGACCCAGGCGCAGACCGTCGCGGTTGTAGACGTGCAGGCCAAGGCTCGACACCTGGACCCGGAAGTTCGGGTCGCGCACCTCGCGTGCGATGTCGGCGATCTCCTCCGGTGTGTCGGGGAACGGGTGCTTGGCGTGCACCGTCATCAATGCATCGTTGAGCCCTTTCGGCAGCGTCGCGTGGCGGCTCGCGGCATGCATGATGCGGCGTGCCCAGTCGGCCTCCTTGACAGCGCGGCGCGCGTGGTTGCTGACCTGAGTGGTCAGCACCGCCGCGACATCGAGTTCGGCGCAAATGCCGAACAGCACGGCGTTGATGCCGCTGGTGTCGGCCTCGATCAGCTCGGTGAGGTTGCCGACCCCCATCATGATCGGCGCTTCCGGATAACGTTCACGCAACCGGTGGTAGCGGACGATGGCCGCCACCAGGCCGAACGGGATCGGGTCGAGGATCGAATCGGCGAGGAACGCCCTGCCCCGCTTCTGCATCGCCTCGACCGCCGCGTACAGCGAGGCTTCGTCGGCGGGCGTTCGCGGAATCAGGATCGGTGTGGCTGCCACTTCGTCGGCCACCCACAAGGTGTCGAGCGTCAGGCTGAGCAGGTAGTCGGCACCGGCCTTGCCGCCGCGCAGCAGTTCGTCCGGCGCGACCGAATCGACGCTGACCACGAAGCCCGCGGCTTTCAAGGCGCGCACGCTTTCCTCAAGATGATCGAACGCCGTGTCGGGCAGGACACTTTGCCTTTCAAAGGGTTGTAGGCTTCGTTGCTTTGTTCGGGGTAGTTGTTTTGATCGAGAAAATCAGCGGAAAAAGAAGAGGATGTATTCATGTGCAAATTACTTTGAAATACAAAGTTATCTGTTTTTATTCTGAACTCAAGAGTCTGTGGGTTTTTTTTTGAAAAAAAATTTTACACAGCAGAAATAAGCACAGGGCCGTGACCCACGGCGCAATTCGTAAATTGACTCTAGAACCAGCGCTTAATATCGACTACTCCTCTATTCCAACTTCAATGAGTTTAACCCTAAAATCTCCGGCTGAACTGTTGACACCGTAAATGGGTTTAAGTCCACGGTTGAATTAGTATTGCAAAATCAAGGAAAGTGTCGTATTTTTGCAGCAAGTAATTGTCGTGTTTTTGCAAACACAGAAATCAGAAAAACATGCTTAGGATCAATACATTAGAGCAAAAGGTAACCACTCGTATTTCTCGTAAGAAATCGTCTATTATCTTGCGTGAGGACTTACGCGATTTAGGAGGTGATGACCAGGTAGGCCGAGCATTGCGTACGCTTATGGCCAAGGGGAAGATCGTGAGAATAGGCTATGGCATATATGCCAGGACAATTCAATCTTCGCTAACTGGCGAACGCATTCCGGAGAAACCCTTGCCAGCACTTGCCAAAGAAGCCTTGCAGCGCTTGGGCGTTGAGACAGTGCCTTCAACCCTGGAGAGAGAATACAACGCAGGTAGCACTACTCAAGTACCTACAGGTCGCATGATTGCAGTCAAAGGTCGTGTAAGTCGTAAAATTGGGTATAAGGGAAAATATGTCAGTTATGAGCGCATTTCCCGGTAAAGAGGAGTTTGAACAAGCAGCCATAGAATTGGCCGTTGATCCTGCAATGGTAGAAAAGGACTGGCACGTTGCACAAGTTATGGCTTTTCTTTCCACGACCAGCTTTCCAGGCTACCGTATCATCTTTTCTGGTGGCACGTCTCTTTCTAAGGCACATGGCCTCATCAAGCGCTTTTCAGAAGATATTGATTTTAAGATTGTTACCGCGGAGGAAAACCGAGGAAGGGGCACTTTGTCAAATTTTAAAAATGCTCTTATTGACAGGTTAGATGAAGCAGGCTTTAAAGTTATTTCGGAAAGTATAATTGCAAGAGATGGAAACCGCTTCTTTTCTTTCCACCTTGAATACAGTTCACACTTCACGCCTCATAGTGGATTGCGCCCGCATATCCAACTCGAATTTACTGTTTCTACGCCCGAACTTACTCCTGTAGGACGACCCGTTGGCTCACTTCTTAACGAACTAAAAAGGGCTGCACCGGAAGCGAAGCAGGTAGAGTGTGTAAACCCCGTCGAAATTGCTGCTGACAAACTGAGTGCTTTGGTGTGGCGTATTCCTAAGCAGGAAGTATCAGAAAAGCCAGAGGATAGGTCTTTAGTTAGACATATTCATGACCTGGCTGCGTTGGAGAGAGTCGTGGGAGAAAATGAAGATTTTCAGCGCCTTGTTCTAACTGCGTTGCGAAGCGACAATGAACGCAACAAAGAGATGGCTTCACTCTCCGATAAGCAAAAATTTGAAACCTTACTTGATACACTTTCAAAGGAAGACAAAAAGTATCGTCCCGAATACGATACATTTGTAAGAGGCCTTTCCTATGCTGCGGAAGGTGAAGTGCCGGATTATGATACTGCGATCGCTGCCATGAAGCGGTTGATCACACTGGCACTTGCCTCTTAAAAGGCTTTTTTCTTAGGAATCGCCCTGCTCCGATTGTATCGAAACAGGGCGATCCCAAATATTCCCGAGCGGCCCTTTTTGCCTTTTGCTATTTGCCCCTTGCCCTTTTTATTACATCCAGCTCAAAAACGGCTCTTCCAGCATTTTTTTCACTTCCACCAGGAAACGGGCCGCATCGCCGCCGTTGATCACGCGGTGATCCCAGCCAATGGTCATCGGCATCATCAGGCGCGGTTCAAAGATTTTGGTATCTTCATTCCAGACCGGTTCCATTTGTGCCGCCACGATGCTGAGAATGGCGACTTCGGGCCAGTTGACGATGGAAAACATATTGGTGCCTCCGATACCGCCGATATTCGAGATGGTAAAAGTGCCGCCGGTGATGTCGTTCAGCGTGATCTTTCCCGCTTTGGTGCGCGCGCCCACTTCGCTCAGTTCAATCGAAATTTCGGTCAGTCCTTTTTGGTCGGCGTTTTTGATATTGGGAACATAGAGGCCGTTCGGCGTATCCACCGCGATGCCCATGTTGATGTATTTTTTATAAATCACCTCATTGGTTTCCACATCGAGGCTGGCGTTGAACTGCGGCATTTTGCGCAGGACAATGGCGGCGGCTTTGGTCAGGATGGCCGTCATGGTCAGTCCGCCGCCGGCGGCCTTCACCTGTTCTTTATATTGCTGGCGCAGCGCTTCCACCTTCGTGATGTCCGCTTTTTCAGAAATCCAGGCCTGCGGAATAGTGCCGGTGGAATAAGACATCGCTTCCGCCGTTTTGATGGCGACATTGTTCTGTGCCTTGCGTTCGGTTTCCCCGAACTTGGAAAAATCGGGCAGCGGTTTTCTTTTTAAACCGCCTGCTGCCACGGCACTGCCGCCGCCGATATCAATTTTTTTCTTTACAAAATCCACCACATCTTTATAGGAAATGCGGCTGGCGCCTTCGGCCGGGCGCACATCTGACAGGTTGATGCCCAGTTCCTTGGCGCGTTTGCGGGCCAGGGGCGATATACGGATGCCGGCAGCAGCCTGTTGTGTGGCCGCAGGGGCCGGGGCCGCTTTCGCAGCCGGTGCGGCGGGTAAAACAGGACTTGGAGTAGCAGCCACAACGGCAGGTGAAGCAGCGGCAGGTGCAGCAGTTGTGGATGCGGCGCTGTCGCTTTTCATTTTCAGCACCACCGTACCTTCTTTCACATCGTCGCCTTTTTTGACGAGGATTTCTTCGATCACACCATCGGCATCGACGGGTATTTCTGCATCGACCTTGTCGGTGCCGACAACGAGAACGATCTGATCTTTTGCAACTTTATCGCCGGGTTTGACCATAATTTCGGTCACTTTTCCGGTTACGTCCTCGCCAAGCGAGGGTATTTTAAATTCGTAGGATACCATGGAAGCAGCGGGCTGATTATTGGCAGGAGGCGGCTGAACAGGCGCTGCGGGCGCCGCCTCTGGTGCAGGAGCGGCAGGAGCGGCGGCCTCTGGTGCAGGAGCGGCGGCCTGCGGCGCAGGGGCATCCGTAGCGACACTTGTTTCGAGGCGGATGACGGCAGTACCTTCTGCCACCTCGTCTCCTTTTTTTACCAAAATTTCGGACACGACGCCTTCCTGGTCTATCGGCATTTCAGCATCTACTTTGTCTGTACCAATAACCAGTACAATTTGATCTTTTGCAACTTTATCGCCGGGTTTGACAAGAATTTCAATTACTTTGCCGGTCACGCCATCGCCCAGAGAAGGAAGTTTATAATCGTAAGCCATTCGCTGATCTTTTATTTTTCTGCAATTGTGAGAGGGAGGCAAAGATGGGGTAAGTTTGCGGAAACACCCCTTCAAAGCCACTGAAAAATTATTTTCTCCCTGATAAAAAACAACACAGATTGGCTGGATTTTTCCAGACATCGGAAAAAATCCGTCTCTTCTGTCCAATCTGTGTTCCATTTCAATCTTTCTTTAGACATTGCTTCGCCTTTCCTCACCAGCCGCATGAACGAGCTCCAACAATACAACGAAGCCTTTCGCGCCTTCCTACAGACGCTGAACCCTGCCCAGCAACGGGCCGTAGAACTGACGGAAGGCCCGGTGCTGGTGATTGCAGGTCCCGGAACCGGCAAAACGCATATCCTGACGGCCCGTATCGGCAATATCCTGCTGCGAACGGACGCACGTGCGCAGAACGTGCTATGCCTCACCTTTACCGACGCAGGCGTGAGCGCCATGCGGCAGCGGCTGCTGGAACGCATCGGCCCGGAAGCGCACCGGGCGCCGATTTTTACCTTCCACGCATTTTGCAACCGGGTCATTCAGGAAAATCCCGAATATTTTGGAAAGGGCCACCTCGAACCCCTCAGCGAACTGGAGCGCATCGACATGGTGCGACAAATCCTGCTGAAACTCCTGCCCGAACACCCGCTGCGCGAAGGCAGGAAGGATATTTTCCAATTTGAAGACCACCTGCGCGACCTGTTCAATACCATGAAAAAGGAAGGCTGGACACCCGGTTTTGTGTTAAAAAGATGCGATGAATATATCAACGGACTGCCTTCCAATCCCGACTTTATTTATAAAGTAAAAACCAAAACCGCGCGTAAAGGCGACCTTAAAGTGGCCCAGATAGAAGAGGTCACCCAAAAAATGACGCGCCTGAAAGCCGCTGCCGACCTCTATCCGAAATACCAGCAAATGCTCGAACGCAGCGGGCGTTATGAATACGAGGACATGCTGCTCTGGGTAACGAAGGCATTTGGAAAAAACGAAGCGCTGCTGCGCGGCTACCAGGAACGCTACCAGTACGTTTTGGTCGACGAGTTTCAGGATACCAACGGCGCCCAGTTTCAACTGTTGAACCAGTTGCTCGACTACTGGGAAATCCCCAATATTTTTATTGTCGGCGACGACGATCAGAGTATTTTCGAGTTTCAGGGCGCCCGGCTGGAAAACCTCCTGCGTTTCCACCACCAATACAATAAAGGACTGGAAACCATTGTATTACAGGAAAACTACCGCTCTTCGCAACGCATCCTGGATATTGCCGGGGCCGTCATCCAACACAATGATATCCGTGCGATCAAGCGCCTGGAACCACCGCTCAACAAAGAACTGCGTGCTGCGGCGCCGCGTTTCTCGGCGCTTTCAACCGAACAATTGGCGGCCGGCGCGCGTATGGTCGTGTACGAAAACCGCTTGCACGAACTGGCCGATGTGGGTCACCAGATAGAAACGCTGATCCAAAACGGCACAAATCCAGCAGACATTGCAGTGCTGTATGCCCGGCACAGGCAGGCCAACCGCCTGCTGACTTTATTTGAAAAAAAAGGCATTCCCTACCAAACCAAACGACCGGTTAATGCGCTGGAATTGCCCGTCATGCAGCACTTCCGGAATTTGCTCAGTTACCTGCACGAGGAAACGGCTGAACCTTTTTCGGGCGATCACCGCCTGTTCCAACTCCTGCACGCGTCGTTTTTCGGACTGGCAGCTATCGAGCTCGCCACCATTGCGATGGCGCTGCGCCATGCCGATACGCAGGAATCAGTACCGGGCAAAGAACTGTACGCAAGGGTCGGCGATCCCACAGCAAAGGGGCGGCACTGGCGCGCCCTGCTGGGCAACCCGCAGTTTTTACAATCCTTACAACTTCTTGATTATCAAAAATATATCGACCTGGCATCCCGCCTCAATACGTGGGTATCCGATGCGGCCAATATGTCGCTGCCCCAACTCGTGGAACGCCTGTATACGCAAAGCGGCCTGATTTCATGGGCCTTGAAACAGCCCGATAAAATCTGGCATTTGCAGGTGCTGCACACTTTCCTGGAGTTTGTGCAGCGCGAATCGGTCCGCAATCCGCGCCTGCACCGGGTTCCGGGAGGATTGGGCCGCCTGCTCGAATTGCTGCACAGTATGGACGACAACCTGCTGGCCCTGCCCGTGTCGCAACCTATCCAAAGCGGCCCGGGCGTGCAGTTATTGACGGCACACGCAGCCAAAGGCCTGGAGTTTGAACACGTTTTTATGTTCGATTGCTGCGACGATGCCTGGGAGAAAAACGCGGGCGGCAACCGCGGGCGATTTGCTTTGCCGCCTACGCTCACCCTTTCCGGCGAAGAAGATGCCCTCGAAGCGCGTCGCCGCCTTTTTTATGTGGCCCTTACCCGCGCAAAAAGCAAGCTGCAAATTTCCTGCGCCGCTACGGGAGAGGACGGAAAAACAATCACCCAAAGCCAGTTTTCCGATGAGACTACCCTGCCACGCAGCCCTGTTCAGGTACCGCAGGCTTTGTTGCTGGAAACACAAACCCAACTGTTGCTCGAAGCCCCGCAACCGGTTATCACCTTCCCCGAATCGGCCCTGCTCGATGAATTATTAAGCGATTACAGCCTGAGCATCACAGCCCTGAACCGTTTTATTCGCTGTCCGCTGGCATTTTACTACGAAGACATTTTGAAAATTCCGGGAACGATGAGCGAAGCCGCTGCTTTCGGGGTGGCCATGCACGGCGTTTTGCAACAGTTTACCCTGAAAATGAAGTCCGATAAAAAGATGCAATGGCCTTCAACGGACACGATGCAGCGCCTTTTTGCACAGGAGATGGAGCGGCAGCACGGTTATTTTTCAGAAAGCAGCTTCATACAACGCATGGCGCTTGGCAGGGATTACCTGCGGCGTATCTATGTGGAACAAGTGCCTTTCTGGCGAAAAAGAACGATTGTGGAACGCCGCGTAGACCGCGTGGAATTGGACGGCGTACCGCTCACGGGCGTTATCGACAAAATCGAGTGGCTCGACAACAATACGTTGCGCATCGTAGATTTCAAAACGGGAACGCCCGACCTTAAAAAAACAGCGCCGCCCGACGATAAGCAACCATTCGGCGGAGAATATTGGCGGCAACTCGCTTTTTACCGGATTCTGCTGGAAAATGCGCGTATTTACCCGGAACCTGTCGGAAAAACGGCCATTTCATGGCTGGAACCCGATAAACGGGGCGCCTTTCCCATCGTGGAAATTGATTACACAGGCGCCGATATACAATTGCTGAAAGATTTTATTCGCGACACCTGGAACAAGATTCAGTCCCGCGCATTTAACACCGGCTGCGGCAAAGAGGATTGTGGCTGGTGCCGGATGCACCGCGATCAAACCCTGACGGAAGTGATTAACAGGGAAGAAGAAGGGCTGGATGATGAATGATGAATGATGAATGATGAATGATGAATGATGAATGATGAATGATGAATGATGAATGATGAATGATGAAAAAATTCTTAATTTATTGAAAATCAA